>CAIYWM010000691.1 GCA_903929895.1 uncultured Alphaproteobacteria bacterium | reverse complement strand
CGCGCCATGTTCGGCAAAGCAAACCATTGTTCGCGGACGTTGCCAGGCGCATTTACATGCGAGTGAGTGAGGCATCGATGACCCATATCAATCCGACCAGCACAACTTGTTGACGCGGCAGTTGCCGCTCTGACGAACGACCGGTCCGCTCGAGGTCGTACTTCCGCACATTCTCGCAACGTCTGGCCGATCCTTCGGGGTCGGCGGAGTGGATCCATGTCCAATTTCCGTCCTGCTGACTCCCGGAACCGGCCTGCGGGCATGATTCTCCGTCCATTCCTGTTCCGGTGATGTCATGCCGACGCCAGCCGAACTTGTCGTCGATCTGAGGCGCCGCTTCGACGGAGTGGCGCCGGCCCGTGTCCTGGAGGCGGTACTGGGCGAGACCTTCACCGGCCGCATTGCCGTCGTCTCCTCTTTCGGTGCCGACTCCGCAGTCCTGCTTCACATGGTGGCGGCCGTCGATAGCGCGACGCCGGTGCTGTTCGTCGACACCGGTCGTCACTTCCCGGAAACGCTGGAGCATCGCGATCGGCTGGTGCGCCATCTCGGGTTGAGCGACGTACGCAGCGTCGGTCCGTCGCCCGAGGAAATCGCACGCCGCGATGCCGATCTCAGTCGCGCTACCTGGGATCCCGATGGCTGCTGCGCCTTCCGCAAGATCGCGCCGCTTCAGCGCGCACTGTCAGGCTTCGATGCATGGGTCACTGGCCGCAAGCGCTTCCAGGCCATGACGCGCAGTAAGCTGGCTGTATTCGAGGTCGACGGCGCGCAGGCGAAGATCAACCCGCTGGCGCAGTGGAACCAGGTCGAAATCGACGGTTACGCCGCGCGCCACGGTCTGCCGCGACATCCTTTGGCAGCGCGCGGCTATCCATCGATCGGCTGCGCTCCCTGCACGTCCGCCGTCCTGCCGGACGAGGATCCGCGCGCCGGCAGATGGCGCGGCTTCGGGAAGACCGAATGCGGCATACATCGCCCGGCTGCGGCCCTTCCGGCTGCGGAGTGAGAGCCGTCCGGGAAGCCAGCGCGTGGATTTTCGGCTAGTCTCTCCGTCATGATCGATAAACTAGAATTCCTCCTTGCGCTCTCCCAGGAGCGGAATTTCAGCAAGGCGGCCGAGCTGTGCGGCGTCACGCAGCCCACTTTCTCCGCCGGTATCAAGAGCCTCGAGGACATGCTCGGCGTCATGTTGGTGCAGCGCACGTCGCGGTTCATCGGCTTCACGGCGGAGGGAGAGCGCGTGCTCGACTGGGCGCGCGGCATCGTGGCCGACACGCGTGCAATGCGGCAGGAGGTGAGCTCGCTCCGCAAGGGGCTCAGCGGCCGGCTGCGGATCGCCGCGATCCCGACGGCGCTCGCCATGGTCTCGGCGCTCACCACGCCGTTTCGCGCCCGGCATCCCAACGTCAAGTTCACCATCGTGTCGCGGACCTCGATCGAGATCCTGGCGATGCTGGAGAACCTCGAAGCTGATGCTGGCTTGACCTACATCGACAACGAGCCGCTCGGCCGGCTGCGGGCGGTGCCGCTCTATATCGAGCAGTACCGGCTGCTGACCTCGGAAAACAGTCCGCTCGGCGAGCGCGAGAGCGTCACCTGGGCCGAGGTAGGCAGGATCCCGCTGTGCCTGCTGACGCCGGACATGCAGAATCGGCGCATCATCGACCAGCTCCTGAGCGAAGCCGGCGGTCAGGCCGATCCGACGCTCGAATCGAATTCGATGATCGTGCTGTTCTCCCATGTCCGCACCGGTCGCTGGGCCAGCGTCATGCCGCAGAAGCTGGCAGACACGCTCGGCCTGACCGAGCACCTGCGCTCGATCCCCATCGTCGAGCCGGACGCCACCCATTCGATCGGCCTCGTCGTGCCCCGGCGCGAGCCCATGACGCCGCTCGCGACGGCCCTGGTTGCCGAAGCAACCCAGTTGGCGGCCACCCTGGCCTGACGGTCGTCGGCCGCCGGCCAAGAGAGCGGCTCCGATAGGTTTGTTCTATTGCACCACCGAACAGCTTTATTGAGGCCGGGCACCGGGGCGCGGAAACTTCACGAACGGATCCGGCGAAACAACCTGCCGGCCGTTTTGGATGGAGTGTACGGTGTCGTCTCGCTGGAACGAGGCCGAGGCCACGGAAGTCGTCCGCCGCCATGACGGGCGGGAGGGACCGCTGCTGCCGATCCTGCACGATCTGCAGGCGGCCTTCGGTCATGTCCCGGAGCCGGCCATCCCGTTCCTGGCGAACGCGCTGAACATCACGCGTGCCGAAGTTCATGGCGTCGTGTCCTTCTATCACGACTTCCGTCGCGAGCCGGCCGGCCGCCATGTGTTGAAGCTCTGCCGCGCCGAGGCCTGCCAGTCGATGGACGGCGAGGCGCTGGCCAGGCGCATGCTCGACCGGTTCGGCCTCGACTGGGGCGGAACCACGCCCGATGGTAGGGTCACGATCGAGGCGACCTATTGCCTGGGCCTCTGCGCGTCCGCGCCAGCAGCGATGCTCGACGGCAAGCCGATGGCGCGGCTGAACGACGGGTCGATCGACGAGATCGCCCGCGAGGTGGCGCAATGACCACGCGCTTCTTCGTGCCGCGCGATGCCGCCGCCCGCGCCGTGGGTGCCGACCAGGTCGCCATCGCCTTGCGTGAAGGGGCTGAGCGGCAGGGCATCGAAATCGAGATCGTGCGCACCGGATCGCGCGGCCTGTTCTGGCTCGAGCCCATGGTGGAGGTCGAGACGCCGGCCGGACGTATTGCCTTCGGGCCTGTCTCGGCACGTGACGTGGCGGGCTTGCTGGCGGGAGGCCTGCCGATTGGCACACGTCATCCGATGTACCTGGGTCGGCCTGAGGACATTCCGTTCCTGAAGCGCCAGACACGGCTCACCTTCGCGCGCTGCGGCATCGTCGATCCGCTGTCGCTTGCCGACTGGCGGGCCCATGGTGGCGGTCGCGGCCTCGAAAGTGCCCGCAGCCTCGGGCCGGCGAAGACGCTGGAGGAGGTGACCCGATCCGGCCTGCGCGGTCGTGGCGGCGCGGGCTTCCCGACCGGCATCAAGTGGCAGACGGTTGCCGATGCATCGGCGGACCGGAAGTATATCGTCTGCAACGCCGACGAAGGCGATTCTGGAACCTTCGCCGACCGTATGCTGCTGGAAGGTGATCCCTTCGCCCTGATCGAGGGCATGGCGATCGCCGGCTTCGCCGTCGGTGCGACGAAGGGCTTCATCTACATCCGTTCCGAGTATCCCGATGCGGTGCGCACCTTCGGGCGTGCCGTGCGCCTTGCCGAGGCCGGCGGGCTGCTCGGCGCCGGGGAGGGGTTCGACATCGAGGTTCGCGTCGGCGCCGGCGCCTATGTCTGCGGCGAGGAAACTGCGCTGCTGGAGAGTATCGAGGGCAGGCGTGGCCAGGTGCGCGCAAAGCCACCGCTGCCCGCGCACAGGGGCCTGTTCGGCCGGCCGACGGTCGTCAACAACCTGATCTCGCTGGCCACCGTGCCGTGGATCCTGGCTGAGGGTGCCGAGGCCTACGCCTCTTTCGGCATGGGGCGCTCGCGCGGCACCATGCCGATCCAGCTCGCGGGCAATATCCGCTACGGCGGCCTGTTCGAAACGGCGTTCGGCGTGACCCTGGGCGAGCTGGTCGACGAGATCGGCGGTGGCACGCGGAGCGGCCGGCCGGTGCGGGCGGTGCAGGTCGGCGGCCCTCTGGGCGCGTACTTCCCGCGTGCCCTGTTCGACACGGCGTTCGACTACGAGGCCTTTGCGGCGCGCGACGGTCTGATCGGTCATGGCGGCGTCGTGGTGTTCGACGACACGGTCGACATGGCACGCCAGGCCCGCTTCGCCATGGAGTTCTGCGCGATCGAATCCTGCGGCAAGTGCACGCCCTGCCGCATCGGTTCGACGCGCGGCGTGGAGACCATCGACAAGATCATCCGCGGTGAGCGGAGCGCTGCCAACATCGAGCTCGTCGAGGATCTCTGCCAGACGATGAAGTTCGGCTCGCTCTGCGCCCTGGGCGGCTTCACGCCCTATCCGGTGATGAGCGCGATCAGGCACTTCCCCGAGGATTTCGTCCGCCCGCCGCTCGGCGTCGCCGCGGAATAGAGGACCTGTCATGTCACTCGTTCGCGAAATCGACTTCGGCACCCCGGCCAGCCGCACGACGGAGCAGGTCGCCGTCACCATCGACGGCCGGACGGTCACGGTGCCGGCCGGCACGTCGATCATGCGGGCGGCGATAGATGCCGGCATCCAGGTCCCCAAGCTCTGCGCCACCGATTCGGTCGAGGCCTTCGGTTCCTGCCGGCTCTGTCTCGTGGAGATTTCGGGTCGCGCCGGTACGCCGGCCTCGTGCACGACGCCGGTGGCGCCGGGCATGGTCGTGTCGACCCAGACCGAGAAGCTGAAGAAGATCCGCAAGGGCGTGATGGAGCTCTACATCTCCGACCATCCGCTCGACTGCCTGACCTGCGCGGCCAACGGCGACTGCGAACTGCAGGACATGGCGGGCGCGGTCGGCCTGCGCGAGGTGCGCTATGGCTACGAGGGCGAGAGCCATACGACGCAGGAGAAGGACGAGAGCAACCCGTACTTCACCTTCGATCCCTCGAAGTGCATCGTCTGCTCACGCTGCGTGCGCGCCTGCGAGGAGGTGCAGGGTACCTTCGCACTCACCATCCAGGGCCGTGGCTTCGACTCGAAGGTGTCGCCCGGCACATCGTCCGACAACTTCCTGAGCTCCGAATGCGTGTCGTGCGGCGCCTGCGTGCAGGCCTGCCCGACCGCGACGCTCTCGGAGAAGAGCCTGATCGAGATCGGGCAGCCCGAACATTCGGTGGTGACGACCTGCGCCTATTGCGGCGTCGGCTGCAACTTCAAGGCCGAGATGCGTGGCGAGGAGCTTGTGCGCATGGTGCCGTGGAAGGAGGGCAAGGCCAACCGCGGGCACTCCTGCGTCAAGGGTCGCTTCGCCTGGGGGTACGCCCATCATCAGGATCGGATCCTGAAGCCGATGATCCGCGAGAGCATCGACCAGCCCTGGCGCGAGGTGAGCTGGGACGAGGCGATCGGGCGGGTCGCGTCGGAGTTCCGGCGATTGCAGGAGAAGCATGGCCGTCTCGCCATCGGCGGCATCACCTCGTCGCGCTGCACCAACGAAGAGACCTACGTGATGCAGAAGCTGATCCGCGGCGGCTTCGGCAACAACAATGTCGACACCTGCGCGCGTGTCTGCCATTCGCCGACCGGCTTCGGCCTCAGCCAGGCTTTCGGCACCTCCGCGGGTACGCAGGACTTCGATTCGGTCGAGCACAGCGACGTGATCCTGGTGATCGGCGCCAACCCGACCGATGCGCATCCCGTCTTCGCCTCGCGCCTGAAGAAGCGCCTGCGGCAGGGCGCAAGGCTGATCGTGATAGATCCGCGCCGCATTGATCTCGTGCGCATGCCGCACGTCGAGGCCGACTATCACCTGCCGCTGCGGCCCGGCACCAACGTCGCGGTGATGAATGCGCTCGCGCACACGATCGTCACCGAAGGCCTGGCCGACGAACGGTTCGTGCGCGAATTCTGCGACCGCGACGCCTTCGAATACTGGGCGGCCTTCGTGTCGGAGTCGCAGAACAGCCCTGAAACGGTCGGGCTGATGACCGGCGTCGATCCTGAGACGATCCGCGGTGCTGCGCGTCTCTACGCCACCGGCGGCAACGCTGCGATCTACTATGGTCTCGGCGTCACCGAGCACAGCCAGGGCACCACGACGGTCATGGCGATCGCCAATCTCGCCATGGTGACCGGCAATCTCGGACGGCCGGGCGTCGGCGTGAACCCGCTGCGCGGCCAGAACAACGTCCAGGGCGCCTGCGACATGGGCTCGTTCCCGCACGAGCTGACCGGCTATCGCCACATCTCCGACGATGCGACGCGAGAGATGTTCGAGAAGATGTGGGGCCGCTCGCTCGATTCCGAGCCGGGCCTGCGCATTCCCAACATGTTCGATGCGGCGATCGAGGGTACCTTCAAAGGCCTCTATGTCCAAGGCGAGGATATCCTCCAGTCCGATCCCAACACGACCCATGTCGTGCAGGCGCTGTCGGCGATGGAATGCGTCGTGGTGCAGGACCTGTTCCTGAACGAGACGGCGAACTACGCCCATGTCTTCCTGCCGGGCTCGACCTTCCTCGAGAAGGACGGCACCTTCACCAATGCCGAGCGCCGCATAAGTCGCGTGCGCCGGGTGATGACGCCCAGGAACGGCATGGCAGACTGGGAGATAACCCTGGCGATCTCCAGGGCCATGGGCTTCGAGATGCCGTACCGGCATCCATCGGAGATCATGGATGAGATCGCGGCGCTGACGCCGACCTTTGCCGGCGTGTCCTACGATCTCTTGGACAAGGTCGGGTCGGTCCAGTGGCCCTGCAACGACAAAGCGCCGCTCGGCACGCCGGTCATGCATGTCGGTGGCTTCGCCCGCGGCAAAGGGAACTTCCTGATCACCGAGTACGTACCGACCGACGAACGGACCGGCCCGCGCTTTCCGCTGCTGCTCACCACCGGTCGCATCCTCAGCCAGTACAATGTCGGCGCCCAGACCCGCCGGACCGGTAATGTCGCGTGGCACGACCAGGACCTGCTGGAGATCCATCCGCACGATGCCGAGCAGCGCGGCGTGCGCGACGGTGACTGGGTCAAGCTCGACAGCCGCGTCGGAAGTACCAGCCTGCGCGCCAGGATCACCGACCGGGTGGCACCCGGCGTCGTCTACACGACGTTCCACCATCCCGAGACGCAGGCCAACGTGATCACGACCGAGTTCTCGGACTGGGCGACCAACTGTCCCGAATACAAGGTCACTGCCGTGCAGGTGTCGCCTTCCAATGGCCCCGGCGATTGGCAGAAGGAGTATGCCGAGCAGGCCCGGCATAGCCGGCGGGTCGCGGCGGAGTAGGCGGAATGTCGTCGGAAAAGCTCGTGATGATGGCGAACCAGATCGGCCGGTTCTTCGTGCCGCAGCGGGGCGTCGATCCGGCGGCTGCCATCGCCACGCACCTCCGGAAGTTCTGGGATCCCCGCATGCGCGCCGCCATCGTCGCGCATCTGGAGAAGGGCGGGGAGGGGCTGGACGAGGCTGTTCGGCAAGCCGTCCTTCGCCTCAAGGAAGAGCGGACGTAGCTTCTCGGAGACTCGGCGCACACGAACGGATTGGCGGGCCCACATGGCGGGACGGACGTCGACGAAGATCGTCGGCTCGATTTTCCTCCGCAAGATGACCGAATTTTCGCGTAGCCGGATCGAATAAGTTAGCCCAATATCTACCAGAGCGAGACAAGCGTATCGCGGCGTCGACCAAGGCTTTCCGTTTTGCTGTCTGCACAGTGAGCGACCGGATCAATGACACGTTTGACTTTTCTGCTTCCGCTGGCCGTTCTCCTGGCCAGTGAGGCGATGGCGCAAAGCGACGACGCGGCCTATTGCAGGAAGCTGAGTGACTACGCGATCCGATATACGGGCGATACCAGCTTCAATGGTGGAGCGCGTCCCGACTTCGACATCCTGGACGGCGTCGACAAGTGCAACAAGGGTAACACCGCTGCCGGCATCGCCGTCCTCGAGAAGAAGATCCGCAGCAAGGGCTTCGCACCACCCCCACGCTGAATGCAGTCGGGCGCGACCGTGTGCCGATCTCCGTGGGTTCGCCTGCATCGGTCGATAGCGCAAAAAACTGGGCGTAGTTATGGGCGGCCCAGCGCATCACGAACGGATTGGCGGGATCGAATCAGCCCGCGTATAGTGTGCGTGAGCATATGAAGCATGTCGCGGCGGCGACCGATGCTCTCGGTCACGCTGCCCATATCCTGTGAGCGTCCTGATCCATGACACGGCTGACTTTTCTGGTTCTTCTATCCGCCCTTCTGGCCAGTGAGGGGATGGCCCAAAGCGATGACGCGGCCTATTGCAAGAAGCTGGGAGACTTCGCGACCCGATACCTCGGCGACCCCGGTGGCAACGGTGGAACGCGTCCAGATTTCGACATCATGGAAGGCATCAGCAAGTGCAACAAGGGTAACACGGCTGCCGGCATCGCCATCCTGGAGAAGAAGATCCGCAGCAAGGGCTTCACGCCGCCCGCCCGCTAGAATGGGATGTGACGAGTTCCGGGGTTCGTGGCGGGAAGCTCACGTCATCAAGTCGTGCGAGCCAGTCCACACCAAAAAGGGCCCTTTCAAGGCAACTCCCGATTGTGAAACGACGCGATGGACAGGCGATGGCCAGACGGGGTGAAATGTTGATATCGTAACGACGGTGCAGCTTGCGCGCCGAAAATTAGGGACACTCATGCTATGGCTTCAGGTACCGTCAAGTGGTTCAACGCCACCAAAGGCTACGGATTCATCCAGCCCGACTCCGGCGGCAAGGATGTTTTCGTCCACATCAGCGCGGTCGAGCGGGCCGGACTGAACGGTCTGAACGAAGGCCAGAAGGTCAGCTACGACGTGCAGGTCGAGCGGGGCAAGGAAGCCGCGGTCAACCTCAAGGCCTGAGGCGGAGGCATCGGTACTCGTCGCTTCGCGTAGGTGAGCGTACGCAGTCCGGGAAACGAACGAAACGATCGCACGCTCGTCCATGAATGGTCAGGGTGCTAGCTTCAAGGGCTTCGGGACGCAGCGCACGCGGGTTCCGGAGCCCGTTTACTATCGGCGGGGCGACGCCCCGCACGCTTTTTGCCTTGAGAGACGCAGGCTGGAGTGGCGCCGGCAGCATTAATCGTTTGACTCCAATTGCCGCCACAAAAAGTATTGTTTTTCCTGTGTAGGGTCGGAAGCGCCCGTCACAGGGGCGTGATCGCTGCAGGCAGGATTGAGTATGCGAAGCTTGTCGGCCCTTCTCGTTCTTACACTAGCGTTTATTGCAACTGCCTTAAATGCGAGGGAGCTGCATGCTTCGACCATCGTGTTCCTGCCGCCCTCGGGACCTCAAGGTTATTTCCTGCGGACTGACGGCCAGGAGAGTCCGAGGCTACGGCTGACGGGCATGATCGAGGCCGGTGACGCCGAGAAGCTGCGGGAGCAGTTGATCAAACTCCAGGCCTCCTCGCCTGCAAAACCCGGGATGCCGCTTGCCACGATCGAACTGAGCAGCCTGGGAGGCAACCTGTCCGAGGGCATCCGGATCGGCGAGTTGCTGCGGAGCTTCAGGGTCGTCGCTGTGGTCCGCAAGCAGGACGTCTGCCTGTCGGCCTGCGCGCTGGCTCTGCTCGGTGGCAACACGGTTCGCACCGCGGCGGCGTATCCGTCGGATTGCAACGTCGAGATTGGCGGCAAGGTCGCCTTCCATAATTTCTTCCTCGATCGCACCGCGTTGCGCGACGGGACCTATGACGATCCCGTGGCGAGCCGCCTTCAGGGTTTCGCGGATGCGCGCGGCGGCGCGGCGATGCTGATCCGATACGCTGCGGACATGGGGCTTACACCGGCCTTCGTAGCGAATTTGATGGCGAGGCCGGTCGAGGAATTCCAGTACGTCGAGACCATCGGTGAATTCCTGGCACTCAACCTCTGCCCGGTCGGCCTCGAACGTCCGGTGCTGCCGATGTCCCATCAGGCTGTAAACGTCTGCAACAACTCGCTTGCGACGCCGGCGCCCCTTTCGGCCTTCATCGTCGGTCCGATCACGGCACCACAGGTGCGCCGGTACATGCTCGAACGCGTGCAGGACGGCATGAATGCCGCCAAGACGAGAGGCAAGCTCGCTGACCAGCTCGCCACCTGGTCGGTGATGCGGATCCAGGAGGAAGTCGACAAGCTTTACGACGATCTTCGCGCGGCGGGTGTTGCCTTGCCCGAGTTGGTAGGCCCCACCTTCGAGGTCTCCCTCAACCAGTCGGGCCGCATCCGCCCAGCTTGCTATGTGAGCTTGTCGCCGACCGATCCGGACAGGTATGGGGTCGTGCTCCTGGGCGAGCGGGGCCTCACGGAGGCGATCCGAAAGCCACCCGCCAATGCGCGGCGCATGTTCCTGTTCGATCACCTCACCGTGGCGAACCAACGCCCATCGTTTGACCTGCTCGATGTCGTGCGTCCGGATATCGAAGGCCGGCAGGCGGCGCCGCTCAGCTCCGGCGCGGTGCCTCGGCGCCCCGGCGCAGGCGAGTAGCCCTGCCGGCGAATCAGCGGCCGCCCACGACCCAGCCTGTCTCCTTCGCGAACGCCTCGAAGAATTCCGTGTCGTAGGCCCGCTCCGGTGTCTCGCGTACGAGGCTGTCGATCCGCTCGGCATCGTGCCCCACCAGGATGCGCCAGCGCTCGTTGCGCACGCCATCGAGGATGATCGTTGCCGCCTCGGCCGCCGTGGTCGGAGCCTCCTCGAGGAAACGCCGCGCACGCTCGGCGATCAGCCCGCGGACATCGTCGTCCGAAAGCCTGGTGGCGTCGACGCCCATCGAGGCGATGCGGGCTCGCGCCAGCCCGACCTCGTGCGCCGTGATGTCGTCGGTCTGGTTGCCGCTCTGCAGCTTGCGTGAGTTGGCGATGATCGACGTGCCGATATGGCCGGGCATTACTACCGAGCACTTGATGTGCGGGGCGTTGAGGCGCAGGTCCGTGATGAGCGCCTCGGTGAAGCCCTTCACCGCGAACTTGGCGGCGGCATAGGCGGTCTGCGGGATGTTGGGGGCGATATAGGCCCAGAAGCCGTTCACGCTCGACGTATTGACGATGTGGCCTGCGTCGGCGCGCAGCAGCATGGGCATGAAGGTTCGCGTGCAAAGATAGACGCCGCCCCAGCAGATGTTGAACGTGCGCTCCCATTCGTCGCGCGCGTTGACGAGGAAGCTGCCACCGCCGCCGATGCCTGCATTGTTGAACAGGAGATGGATTCGATCTGTCTCGTGCTGCTCGGCCAGCTCGTCGCGGAAGCGCACCACCTGCGGCTCGTCGGCCACGTCTGCGACATGCGCGGTGATGCGCTGGCCCTGGCTGAGCCCGGCCGCTTCGCAGAGCCGCTTGGTCTCGGCCATCGCACCACCCGACACGTCGCCCAGCGCGATGCTGCAGCCCTCGGCCGCGAGTTGCCGCGCCAGCTCACGACCCATGCCCGTACCGCCGCCGGTGATGACGGCAATCCTGCCCGCAAAATCCTTCATGTCGTTTCCTCTGTCTTTTCTAAGCCGGACGAAAGCGCTTGAAGACCATGAAGCCCAGCAGGATGAAGCCCAGCAGCACGATCCCTTGCACCACGGCGAAGGGAGGCTCGGCGCCGGTCGGCGCGAACCTGTTCAGGAAGCCGATCTTCTGGAAGGACTGCACGACCAGGACGAAGACGTTGAGATAGAAGGCAAACAGGGCACTCGCGACATAGATCCAGCGCCATGCGCCGGCGAGGCGGCCGACATGGAGCGCGAGCAGCGCAATCGCGAGGGCGACCGACGACACGATGCCGACGCCGAGCGCCGGCGTGAACACGGTGATTGGAAAGCGGAAGCCGGTCACCGTCGTCAGCACGGTGAAGAGCAGGAATACCGAGTTCCATGTATCTGGCCGGCGGCTCTCCAGCATACGCATGCACGCGACGACGCCAGCGGCAATGGCGATCAGGCTGATGACGACATGCACCACCGTGAAGGTCGCGATCGACATTCCGAGAACCATATTCCGTCTCCTGGGCTTGGCGGCAGCATGCGCAGATTCATGATTCGCTATTGAAGAAGCTGGTCACGAGTTTAACGCAACCGCGCGGGAGCGACAGGCCGGTTCCGGCCATATTCGCCGCTTAGGCACGCGGGCTGACACGAGGAGCAATATATGCCCGTTTCGATCGCGCGTCGCGCGCTTCTGGCTACGCCGCTGCTGCTGTCCCTGCCGGCCTTTGCCGACGATGCTGTATCGTCGCTTCGAGAACTCGAGCGGCGCAATGGCGGCCGCCTCGGCGTGGCCTTGCTTGACACCGCGAGTGGCCATCGAGCCGCTTATCGCGGGGACGAGCGGTTCCCGATGTGCAGCACCTTCAAGTTCCTGGCGGCAGCCCTGGTTCTGGCCCGCGTCGATCGCGGCGAGGAGAAGCTCGATCGCCGCATCGTCTTCGCCGCAAGCGATCTCGTGCTGTACTCGCCTGCGACCAAGGAGCATACCGGTGCGGGCGGCATGACGGTCGATGCGATCTGCGCGGCGGCCGTGACCCTGAGCGACAACACGGCTGGTAACCTGATGCTCGCCAGCTTCGGCGGTCCTGCGGGATTGACCGCCTTCGCACGTGGACTGGGCGATACGGTGACTCGCCTCGACCGCATCGAGACCGAGCTGAACGAGGGCACGCCGGGCGATCCGCGCGATACGACTTCGCCGCTTGCCATGCTGGGCACGATGCAGAAGCTTGTTGCCGGCGACGTCCTGACAGCCGCGTCGCGCGAACGCCTGATCGGATGGTTGGTCGCGAACAAGACAGGTGACAAGCGGCTGAGGGCCGGCATGCCGGCGTCCTGGCGCATCGGCGACAAGACGGGCACGGGTGGAAACGGCAGCGCCAATGACGTTGCCGTCGCCTGGCCCCCCGGCCGCGCGCCGGTCTTCGTCACCGCCTGTTACACCGGGTCCAAGATCTCCGACGAGGCCCGCAGCGCCGTGATTGCCGAAGCCAGCCGGATCGTGTCGGCAGGCCTTGCCTAATCGGGGCCTGATCAGGCGGGCAGCTTCGGCGCGCTCGGGTGCTTGGGCAGAAATGCCGTGAGCAGGCCCAACAGCAGCAGGAAGGGCGTCACCTTGTAGACGGCTTCGATGCCGGCATGGTCGGCGATCTCGCCCAGCGCCGCGGCGCCGAGGCCGCCGAGGCCGAACGAAACGCCGAAGAACATGCCGGCGACCAGTCCGACCCGGCCAGGCAGAAGATCCTGGGCGTAGACCAGGATCGCGGAGAAGGCCGACGCCATGATGATTGCCACGGTGACAGCGAGGATGCCGGTCCAAAACAGGTTGGCGTAGGGCAGCATTAGCGCGAAGGGCAGGGCGCCCAGGATCGAGAACCACATGACCGGGATGCGGCCGACCCTGTCGCCCACGATGCCGCCCAGGATCGTACCGGCGACGATGCCGACCAGGAAGGCGAACAGGAAGAGCTGCGCGGTCTGAACTTCGACGCCGAACTTCTGGATCAGGTAGAAGGTGAAGTATGAGCCGAGGCTGGCGCTGTAGACGTTCTTGGAGAAGAGGAGCGCCACCAGGATTGCCACGGCGATGCCGACGCGGGCCTTCGACAGGGTCACGTGTCCGGCCGCAACCGCAGTCTTGCGCGTGCCTGGCTTCTGGGTGGTGCGGTTGGCCTTGTACCAATGGCCGACCTGGAACAGCACGATCATCGCGACCAGGGCGGCCGCCGAGAACCAGACGATGCTCTGCTGGCCCGCGGGCACGACGATGAAGGCCGCGAGCAGCGGACCCGCGGCGGAGCCCATGTTGCCGCCGACCTGGAACAGCGACTGGGCGAGGCCATAGCGCCCGCCCGCCGCCATGCGCGCGACACGCGAGGCTTCCGGATGGAACACCGAGGAGCCCATGCCGATCAGCGCCGCGGCGAACAGAATCAGTGGGTATGAATTCGCCTGCGACATCAGCAGGAGGCCGACCAGGGTGAAGCCCATGCCGACCATCAGGGAATAGGGCTGGGGCTTCTTGTCGGTGTACATGCCGACGACCGGCTGCAGCATCGACGCCGTGCACTGGAAGGCGAGCGTGATGACGCCGATCTGGCCGAATGACAGTGCGTATGAATCCTTGAGGATCGGATACAGCGCCGGCACCAGCGACTGCATCATGTCGTTGAGCAGGTGGCAGAAGCTCAACGAGAGGATGACGGCGAAGGTCGTGTTGTT
>CAIYWM010000690.1 GCA_903929895.1 uncultured Alphaproteobacteria bacterium | reverse complement strand
GCGGCGATCCATTTCCACGACGACGACCTGCACGATTGCGGCTGGCTTGACGATTTCAGCTTCACCATCCCCAAGGAAATGAAGAGCGGCATCTACGGCATGCAGCTCTCCTGCGGGACCCACCGCGACGTCATCCCGTTCTTCGTGCGGCCGCAGGTCGGCAAGCCGCAGGCCAAGGTCTGCTACCTCGCCTCGACCTTCACCTATCAGGTCTATTCCAACTTCTCGCGCGGCGTGTACGACGATGCCTTCCGCAAGAGGGTCGCCGACTGGAAGGCCTATCCGCACAATCCCGACGAGCATCGCGACTACGGCCTCTCGACCTACAACCATCATCGCGACGGTTCGGGCGTGGCCTATTCCTCACGGCTGCGGCCGCTGCTCACCTGGCGGCCGAACTTCCTCAGTTTCAACGACGAGGCAGGCTCGGGCCTGCGCCACCTGCCGGCCGACACGCATCTCACCGGCTGGCTCGACCGCATGGGCATCGCCTTCGACGTGGTGACCGATCACGACCTCGACGAGAAGGGCGTCGAGATCCTCTCCTCCTACAAGGTCGTGCTGACCGGCTCGCATCCCGAGTATCACACCGAGGGCACGCTCGACGCGCTGCAGGCCTATACCGAGAGCGGCGGCCGGCTGATGTATCTCGGCGGCAACGGCTTCTATTGGCGCGTGGCGCTGTCACCCAAGGTGCCCGGCGCCATCGAGGTGCGGCGCACCGAGGGCGGCATCCGCACCTGGGCGGCCGAGCCGGGCGAGTACTATCACGCGTTCGACGGCGCCTATGGCGGCCTGTGGCGGCGCTCGGACCGGCCGCCCAATCTCCTCTGCGGCATCGGCTTCTCCAGCCAGGGCACCTTCGTGGGCGATTCCTACCGGCAATCGCCGGCGGCGCGCGACAATACCCACGCCTGGGTGTTCGAGGGCGTGAAGGACGAGTTGTTCGGGGGCTACGGCTTCTCGGGCGGCGGCGCGGCGGGCTTCGAGCTCGACCGGCTCGACCACCGGCTGGGCAGCCCGCTGAATGCGGTGGTGCTGGCCTCGTCGGAAGGCCACGACCGCCGGAACTTCGTCGTGGTGCACGAGGAGCGGCTGGGCTTCACGACGACCATTCCCGGCCAGACGCTGGAGCAGCTGATCCGGGCCGACATGACCTACATCGAGAAGCCCCGGGGTGGCGCGGTCTTCTCCGTGGGCTCGATCACCTATTGCGGCAGCCTGCCCCACAACAAGTTCGACAACGACGTATCGCGGCTCACCTTCAACGTGCTGAACCGTTTTGGCGAGCTGGGCCTCAAATGGCCCTTTTGACCTGCGGTGTCAGCCGGGCCAGCAGGCCGCGCGTGGCGGACTCGATCAGGCCGATCGCACGCTCGTAGTCGTCCGTGGTCCCGCCGAAGGGGTCCGGAATATCGAGGATGCCGAGCGGCGGGGCATAGTTCATCAGCAGTTGCGGCTTGTCGGCGAAATCGCGCGGCGCCAGCCAGCGCATCTCGGCCAGATGCCCTCGGGTCATCCCCAGGACATAGTCGAAGCGCTCGATGTCCTCGCTCGTGATCTGGCGGGCCCGGATTCCGGTGATGTCGTAGCCCCGCGCCGCAGCCGCATCGATCGCCGCCGGCGTAGGCGGCTGCCCGACATGGCTGGCGCCGGTGCCGGCCGAATCGATCTCGAAAGCCTCGGCGAGGCCCGCCTTGGTGACAAGCGAGCGGAAT
>CAIYWM010000689.1 GCA_903929895.1 uncultured Alphaproteobacteria bacterium | reverse complement strand
TGCCCCACCATCCTTGCCGTCTGTGCCGCGGGCTTCGCCAGCTACTGGGGCCTGGCCCTGGGTCTCACCTGGTTCACCTCGTACCTGGTCGCGGGCCTCGGCTTCAGCCAGAAGCTCGGCGGCAATCTCACCGTGCTGCCGTGGGTCTTCGGCGCCCTCGTCGTGCTGGCCGGCGGCTTCGTCTCCCAGCGCCTCAAGAGGAAGGGTGTCTCCAGCCGCGTCTGCCGCGGCGTGCTGCCATGTATCGCGATCATTGCCGGCGGGTGCGTCCTCCCGTTCGTCGGCGCCATGCCGACGGACGCTCTCAAGATCGCCTTCCTGGTGTTCGGCTCCGCCATCGGCAGCACGATCTATGTCGTCCTGCCGATGATCATCAGCGAACTCACTCCGCACCCGCAGCGCGCGGCGATGCTGGCGATCACCACCTCGGTCGTGACCTTCGCCGGCGTCCTCGCCCCCCGGATCATGGGATCGATGATCCAGAATGCCTCGACGCCCCTTGCCGGCTACGAACAGGGCTATGTCATTCTCGGCGTGCTGCTGCTCGCCGGCGGCCTCATCGGCCTGCTCTTCATCCGCCCCGAGACCGACCGCAAGCGCCTGGCCGCGCACGCCGTTTCCGCCCCGGCCCTGCAGCCCGCCCGGGCCCGAGCGTAACTAGAACGGGCGGTCGCCCTTGACGGTCACGCGATGGCCGCTGCGCGTGTGGGGCCAGTAGTCCCACATGGCGCGATGCTGGGCGCAGCGATTGTCCCAGAAGGCGATCGAGTTCTCGCGCCAGCGGAAGCGGCACTGGAAGAGCGGGTTCTCCATGTGCTGGTAGAGGTAGCGCAGGATGGCATCGCCCTCGTCGCGCGGCACGCCGAGCAGGCGGCTGGTGAATCCGGAATTGACGTAGAGGCACTTCCGGCCGGTCACCGGATGGGTGCGCACCACCGGATGCTCGGCCCGCGGATATTCGGGCTTGTCGGCCACCCCGATCGGCTTGAACAGGCCGCGATAGACCGGCTCGCCGTCATGCAGGGCGATCATGCCGTCGAGATAGGCCTTCATGCGATCCGACAGCGCATCGTAGGCCGCATACATGTTGGCGAACAGCGTGTCGCCGCCGCGCGGCGGACAGGTCTTGATGTGCAGGATCGAGCCCATCGGCGGCTCGACCTCGCAGCTCACGTCGGTGTGCCAGCCCTCGCCGTTGGCACGCGGGCTGTTCTTGTCGGCGTGAATCATCATCATCTCGGGCATGCCGGGCTCGTGCGGCGCCGCCGGATGGACATGCAGGTCGCCGAACAGGCGGCCGAACGACATGTGCTGCTCAGGCGTCAGCACCTGGTCGCGGAAGAAGATGACGAGGTTCTCGGCCAGCGCGCGGTGGATCTCGTCCTGCTGGCGGTTCGAGAGCGGCTTGCTGAGGTCGACGCCACCCAGCTCCGCGCCGATGATCGGCGTCAGCTTGTCGACCGTGATCGTCTCGTAAGGCGCGCTTTCATCCGATTTGTAGCGGATACGCGGGCCGGCATTGGCGTTCAGTGAACCTGACATGACTATCTCCGTTGCCCTACTCGTCGAGTGTGATCTTGTTTTCCTTGATGATCTTCGACCAGACGTCGCCTTCGGTGGCCACGAACCGGTCGAACTGTTCCGGACTCCAGTCCTTCAGGACGATCCCGAGCTGGTTAGATCGCTCCACGACGGCGTCGAACCTGGCGATCTTCCTCATCGCTGCGTTCAACTTGTCGATGATCGGCTTCGGGGTGCCCGCCGGTGCGAACATTCCGTACCAGGCATCGAAGATGAACCCCGGCAGGCCCGCTTCAGCCGTCGTGGGAATGTCGGGGAACGTGGGAAGTCGGGCCTCACTCGCCAGCGCGAGCGCCTTCACGTTGCCGTTGCGGATGTGCGCCGCAAGCGACGGCGGGCTCATGACCGCCAGCTCGACCTGACCGGCCACGAGATCGGCGCTCACCGGTCCGGCTCCCTTGTAGGGGATATGGACGAGATCGATGCCGGCGGCCTTGTTCAGCATCACGCCGCCGATATGGGCGACGGACCCCGGTCCGAAGGAGGCATAGTTCAGCTTGCCGGGGTTGGCCTTCGCGTAGGCGATGAAGTCCTTCAGCGTGTCGGGCGGCACCCGCTTGGCGATGACGATGAGCTGCGGCGCGATCGCGCCCATCGCGACACCCGTCAGGTCCTTCGGCGACCAGTTCAGGTTCTTGATCATCGCCGGATTGGCCGAATGGAAGGACGAGTACTGCATCAGCAGCGTGTAGCCGTCCGGCTTGGCCTTCGCGACGAGCGCCGTGGCGATGTTGCCGTTGCCTCCGCCCTTGTTGTCGACGATGACCTGCTGTCCGAACTCCTTGGACAGATGTTCGGCGAACATGCGGCCGACAATGTCGGTGCCGCCACCCGGCGGGGCGGCGACCACCAGCGTGATCGGCCGGTCGGGATAGGCGCCCTGCGCTTGCGCGCCGGGGCTGGCGATCATCGATCCGGCGGCGGCAGACGCGAGCGACAGGAGGTAGCGGCGCTTCATCCCTGGGATCCCTTCTTGGTCCACCCCCATGGCGGGTGCGGTTGACGGAGCGCTAGCACCGTTCCACCCTATGCATGAAGTGCATTATTTGCAGTCGAATTGCTGAGGCTATTGCAATCATGGACAAGCGGCTGCTCGAATCCTTCGTGGCCGTCTATCGGTCGGGATCCCTCGTGGAGGCGGCCGAACGTCTCAATATTTCGCAGTCCGCCCTGTCACGCCGCATCACGGAATTGCAGCACCGGCTGGGGCTGCCCCTGTTCGAGCCGTCGGGCCGCGGCATGGCCGCGACCACCGACGCGCACGATCTACTGCCGCTGGCCTCGTCGGCCCTCGAAAGCATCGCGCGGCTGGAAGCTGCCGCCCGTGCCAACAGCGTGCAGCCCGCCGTCCGGATCACCGTCGCGGCGACGGCGCATACAATCGAGACGGTGGTGGCGCCCGGCATCGCCGATTTCATGCGGGCCAAGCCATACATCCGGATCGCCGTCATCGAAGCCAACGGTGTGGAGATCGAGGATCTCGTGCTGAGCGGCGACGCGTCGATGGGCATCACCGGGCGCCCGCGCTTCGACGCCGGACTCGTCGATCACCCGATCGTGCGCCTCGACATCCTCGCGGCGTCGCCCAAGCCGTTCAGCGGTGTCGAGCGCAGGAACGGCATCGATCTCCGGGCGCTGTGCGAGCGTGACCTGCTGGTGCTGGACCGCGGGTACCAATCGCGCCTGACCCTGGACGCGGCGGTGCGGTTGCTGTCCCTGTCTCCCAGCATTCGCCACGAGGGCGGTTCCGGAACGGTGATCCTCGCACTGGCGCGAGCCGGCCTCGGCACCGCCGTCATACCGGCGACCACACGCACCGACCTGCACACCGCCAAGATCGTCGCCAACGGCATCGTGCTGGGTATGGATCTGGCCGCTGTCTGGGATCCCGCCCTGCGCTGGCGTGCCGAGGTCGAACAGTTCGCCGACCAGCTCAGGGCCTCCTTCGCCCCCCGGTCCCGCGCACGGCGCGGCTGACGAACCGGTGGAGTCCGCCCCGCCGTACGGGCTCTACCGGGCCACTTCCTTGATGCGCGCGATCAGCTCGTCGACGGCTTTCTCGACCGAGACCTTGTCGGTCACCACGCGGTTCATCGCCCTGGCCCAGACATTCTCGGCATCGAGGAGCGCGAACTTCCAGTTCTTCCCGAACTCGGAAGGCTGCGGTGACGTCTTGAACTGGTCGTACACGGTCCTGCGATGCTTGTCGGCCTGCCAGAATGGACTCTCCTGGCCGGCCCTGGTCACCGGGAATCCGCGGCCGAGCGCGGCCTCCACATAGGGGCGCAGATTCTCTTCCTCGAGCAGGAACTTGAGGAATTCGCGGGCCCGCGTCTTGTTCTTCGACTCCCGGAAGATCACGCCCACCTTGACGACCGTGCGATAGACCATCGGCGTGCCATCGGGCTTGTTCGGGAGACCCGCCGTCGCGATCAACTCGTCGTAGGCCTTGCGGCCGGCGGCGCGCTCCGCCGGCGTGAGCCGCGGATTGTTGGCATCGTCCAGCCACTTGGCCGCGATCGCGATCGAATAGTCGTGAGTCATGATCGTCGTGCGATCGTTGAAGGCCACGGCGCTGTCGCCGTCCTTCCAGCCCGTCGACGAGGGCGGCGAGCAGCCCTTGGCATAGACGTCGGTGTAGTCGCGCAGGGCGGAGATCAGCCCGTCCCGCACCTTGGGATCGTCGACCAGCAGCTTGCCCGACTCGTCGACCAGCTTCACGTTGTAGGCGTCGACCCAGCTCATGAACGACTGGAACGAGTCGGCCGAGGCGACACCCATCGGCCTGCCGATGCCATGGACTCGGCTGCTGGTCGCCTTGCGATAGGCCGGCTGGACCTTGTCGCACCAGAAGGACCAGTATTCCTTCCAGGTCCCGGGAATGTCGTTTTCCTTGAAGCCGGCCGTCGCCAGCATGTCCTTCCAGTACTCGACGTGCAGCATCTGCTGCTTCAGCACGAAACCATAGAAGGCCTTCCTGCTGGCCTTGCCGTCGTAGAGGTACGCGGACTCTATGGTGGCCGGCAGGAACCGGTCCTTCAACGGCTCGATGACGTCGGAAATGTCCTCGAGCTTGCCGTCGAAGGCCCACCTGGCCGCGATCCGGACGTCGTATGTGTCGGAGTAGGCAATGTCAGGTGGCGAACCGGACTCGAGGGCGGCAGCCGCCTTCGGGATCATGTCCTCCGCCGCGTACTGGGACAGGTCGACCTTCACGCCGGTCCTGGCCTCGAACTTCGTGATCGCGGCGAACAGCGCCTCGTCCTCGGCCTTGTAGAAGCCCTTGACCCACCAGACGGCGAGCTTCTCCTGGGTGAAACCCGGGACGGCCGAGAAGGCGATCGCCAACGCCGCGGCGCCAGCCAGAATCCGTCTCATTGCTTCCTCGCTTCAAGGCTGCCTGACGATCCGGGTATCAGTCCGCCTTGCGCGAGTCGAGGAAAGTCCGCAAGGCCTGCGCGCATTGCGCAGCATGCGAGAAGGGCAGGCCATGACGCGACCTGCCGAAGACGTTCAGCTCGCCGTCGGGCAGCCCCCTGTGCAGCTCGGCCATGACGCTTACGGGGATGAACGGGCTCCCGTCGGGATGCAGCAGCAGCGTCGGACACTTGATGTCGGCGAGCCGCGACGTGAGGTCTGTACCTATGAGCACGCCCAGCGCATTCAGAATGGAGTCCCGCGGCCACTTTTCCTGTTCCGCGGCGAACCACGCACGGCGCTCGGGCGACAATACATCGTCGTGAAAGCGGTCTCGCAGGAAGGCGTCGGACCAGCCCTTTGAGCCGCCTTCATCGAGCTGGCGCCGCCACGCCTCGACCCTCTGGATCGAGGCCCCGAGATGGGCTCCGTTGCTGACGGTGAGGGTGGCGATCCGCGCCGGGCGGGCGAGCACCGCCGCCAGCGCCACCGTCCCGCCGATCGACTCACCCACGAGGTGGAAGCGGTCCAGCCCGGCGGCATCGGCGACGGCGAACAGATCGTCGACCAGCAGGTCCAGCGACCACCTGAAGTCCGCCGCCGGAATGTTGGAGCGCCCATAGCCGCGCATGTCGAAGGTGACGAGCCGGTGAGCGTCGGCCAGCGCGGGCCGCCACCCCGCCCAGATTCCGGAACTGGCACCGATCCCGTGATGGAACAGGATCGGCAGGCGCGGCCGTTGCCAGGGCGCCACGAGATCCGCGACGTCATAGGCAAGGGTCCCGTGTGAAGTGGCGGCGAGAGGCATCGTCAGTCGGCGCGCATGCCGGCGCCCTTGATGACCTCTTCCCACTTCTTGCGATCGGCCATGATCGTCGCCTTGAACTCGGCCGGCGACCCGATGATCGTATCCATGCCGCTCTCGGCGAAGCGCTTCTGGACGTCCGGCTTGGCGACAGCCGCGCGGAGAGCCTTGTTCCAGAAGTCGACCAGGTCGGCAGGCAGCCCCTTCGAGCCGAACACGCCGAACCAGTTGACCACCTCGAAGCCCGGCAGGAACGACGACATCAACGGCAGGTTCGGAAACATCGGTGACGGCTTGGGCGAGCCGAAAGCGACGGGAATCAGACCGCCTCCGTTTATCTGTCCCAGGAACTCCGGCATGTTGCCGAACATCATGTCGCAATTGCCGGAGATCATGTCCTGGATGGCGGGTGCGCCGCCGCGATAGGGCACATGAAGGATGTTGATGCCGGCCATCTTCTTGAAGAGTTCGGCGGCCAGATGCTGCGATGTCCCGTTGCCCGCCGAAGCATAGGTGAGCTTGCCGGGGTTCTTCTTCGCAAAGTCGATGATTTCCGGAACCGTGCGGTACTGCATGTGCTTGCCGACCACCAGCATATTGGTGACACCGGCGATGTTGGCGATCGGCGTCAGGTCGGTGTCGACGTTGATCGGCAGCTTTTGCCCCGGCATCACCGGCGAAACGCACATGGCCGCCATGGCGGCGAGGCCGATCGTACGGCCGTCCGGCGGTGCGTTGGCAACGATCTCGTTGGCGATGAAACCGCTGGCGCCGGTCTTGGTGTCGACGATCACCTTCTGCCCGACTTCAGAGGTCACGGCCTCGGCCACGATGCGGCACAGAAGATCGGCCGTACCGCCCGGCGCGAAGCCGCAGAGAAAGCGCACGTCGCCGCTGATCTTCTGCGCAAGGGCCGGCCAACCGGCCAGCGACCCGACCAATGCCGCCGTACCCGCGGTCGCAAAAGTCCTACGTTGCATTCTTGATTTCCTCCCTGTGTTGCGAAAAGCCTAGCATACTTCGCGCACAGGCAACCCCTCGCCCAAGACCCTTCCGGCACGAAGCCAGGGCGTGGAGCATTGCCAATCGGGCCCGCCCCCCGAAGGAAGCGGGCCCCAGGGCGGAGCGGTCTCTACTGGACGGACGAGAAGCCGGTCGGCGTCAGCATCTGCACCGAGACGTTCTCGACGATGGCGCCGTCCTTCTCGGTATCGGCACGCTTGGCCAGCCATTCCGGATCGGCCGCGAAGGCGTTCCACTTCTTCTCGCGATCGGCCAGCGACTCCCAGGCGAGGAAATAGGTCAGCTCCTGGTTCGACTCGCCGATCAGGGTCGTGAAGAATCCGGCCTGCTTGATGCCGTGCCGCTCCCAGATCTTGAGCGTGATGGTGTTGAACCGATTGAGCAGCGCCGGCAGACGGCCGGGCACGCACCTGTAGACCCGCATTTCATAGATCATCGTCTCTCTCCCTAGAATTGCCCGCCGAAGCGCGGCACGAACCCATCGTCCTTGTGGTCGATGTGGCAGCTGAACGGCGCCCCGAAATGGCACGGCATCAGCCGGGCGCCGCTGCCGGCGCAATGTTCCAGCGCCGCGCGCCGGCTCTTGCGGGCGCCCACGGCGTCGGCACAGGCGAAGCTGTTCCACTCGGGATGATAGACCTGCAGCGCATGGTGAAGGATGTCGCCGCAAAACAGCGCCTTCTCGCCGCGCGATTCGAACCTGATGGCGATCGTGCCCGGCGTATGCCCCGGGGCCGGCTCGATCCTGAGATTCTCGTCGAGCTGGACCGCGCCATCGACCATCTGCGTGAGTCCCGCCTCGACCACCGGCAGCACCGAGTCGCGGAAGGAGCCTGCATTGACCGGGCCGGTCGCGGGATCGCTGTCGAGCTTCAGGTAGTGATCGTAGTCGGCACGACTGAATACGTACTTCGCATTTCTGAATGTCGGCACCCACCTGCCGTTCTCGAGGCGCGTGTTCCAGCCGACATGGTCGACGTGGAGATGCGTGCACATCACCATGTCGATCTGGTCGGGCTCGACGCCGGCCGCCTTCAGCCGCTCGAGATACTTCGTCTCCATCAGGTGCCACTTCGGACGATGGGGACGCGCCTTGTGGTTGCCGACGCAGGTATCGATCAGGATGGTCTTGCCGCCGATCTTCAGCAGCCAGCTATGGACACTGAGCTTCAGGGAGCGCGACGCCTCGTCATAGTGCGCCGGGACGAGCCAGCCGCGATGGCGGTCGACGACAGCGGGATCCCAGTCGGGGAAGAAAGCCTTGGCGTCGAAGTTCGGTTCGTAGCTCTCTTCGATGCGCACGGCCGTGCCGGCGCCGAGCTTCAGTTCGACCATTCCTAGCCCTCCCCTGTTTGCCGGGGAGACTAGCGTTGCAAGGCAGTTGCGGGAAAGGCGCTTGTTTCGCGTCTAGAACGGCAGGCGCGCCGCGTCGACACGCTCGACATGCCGGTGCGTCAGTGCCGCAATGACCGCACCACCGAGCGGTGCCACGGCGACCAACGCGATGAAATGGACGCCCAACAGCCACGGCTCGAACAGCTGCGGAACGAAGTATCCAGCCGTCACAGTCGACACGAAGAACAGAACGGCGAAGGCGGCTCCCGAGAGCAGGCCACCGAGAGCAACCAGGGTAAAGGAAGCGGTCAGCGAGCGACCGATGAGGTAGCTGAGCCCGAAGGCGGCGCCGGCGGCGACAAGTGCGGTAACGGTTTCCATCGTGGTTCTCTCCAATACGCTCTCGACTTAGGAGAAATCAGAGTCGACACTGTTGTCTCCCACACACTCTGAAACATCCAACCTCCGTCGAGAACCGACCAATTGCGCATGTCTGACTCTGCATTCGACTGGCTTTCCGCATCGGAACTCTCAAAACTCTTTCAACGAGGTGAGGTTTCTCCGGTCGATGTCGTCGATTCCATGTTGAAGCGTGCATCCACGCTGCAACCTCATCTCAATGCCTTCGTCCTGATCGATGCCGAAGGCGCGCAAGCTGCGGCAAGAGCTGCGGAATCCCGTTGGCAGAAGGGCCAACCGCTGTCGCCGCTCGACGGCATTCCGACGACGATCAAGGATACGACGAACGTTAAAGGCTGGCCGACGCGATACGGATCGCACTCGACCGACGAGACTCCGGCCGGCGAGAACGCTGCCGTCACCGACAGGTTTCTTGCTGCCGGCATGATTCTTCTTGGCAAGAGCACGACCCCGGAGTTCGGCTGGAAGGCCCTCACCGACTCGCCGTTGCAGGGCACGACGCGCAACCCCTGGAACCTCGCCCACTCGCCCGGCGGCTCCTCCGGTGGCGCCTCGGCGCTCACCGCGGCGGGCATCAACCCGTTCAACCATGGAAATGACGGCGGCGGCTCGATCCGCATCCCCGCGGCGCACACCGGTCTGGTCGGCCTGAAACCCTCCTACGGGCGTATTCCGCAATACCCTGCCGATGCCCCGTTCGCCGACGTCATCAGCCAGGGCGTGCTGGCACGCACGGTGCTCGACACGGCGATGGCGCTGAACCTCACGGCAGGGCCCGACCCGCGCGACTGGCGTTCCCTGCCTGACGAGGCGCGCGACTATACGATCGGCCTGGACGCCGGCGTGCGCGGCTGGAAGATCGGCCTCAGCCTCGACCTCGGCCACGTGAAAGCCGATCCGGAAGTGCGCGAGCTCGTCGCCGCCGCGGCGCGACGCTTCGAGGATCTGGGCGCACATGTCGAGGAAGTCGGTCCGATGTTCGAACCGCTGCAGCAGCATTTCGAGCCGCTGTGGATCGGCAGCTTCGCCACGCGCTTCCGGCAGATCCCGAGCCAGCTGCACGGCAAGCTGGACCCAGGGCTGCGCGCGCTCATGGAAAAGGGCCTGGCGATCACCCTTGCCGACTATGCCAAAGCCTTCGAGGCGAGGAGCAAGCTCGCGCGCAACCTCGCGCTCTGGCATCGCAACTTCGATCTGCTGCTCGCGCCGGTCGCGCCGACGGCCGGACCGCCCGTGGAGACGCTCTACAATTCCGAGGCGTTCCCGCGCTGGACCAAGGGTGCGCCCTACACGCTGCCCTGCAATCTCACCGGCCAGCCCGCCGCCTCGATGCCGGCCGGCCTGACCAGGGCCGGGCTGCCGGTCGGCCTTCAGATCATCGGGGCGCCACGCGCCGACGCGACCGTGCTGCGGGCGATGCGCGCCTACGAGAGCGCGAGCGGCTGGACCTGGCCGCAGCCCCGGGTGCTGGAAACGTTGAAGGCCTTGTGACGCCGGTGCGCCGTCAAGCGGCGCGCGACACGTTGCCGGGCGGCGTCGGACGAACGACGCGCAGCGCGATGACAAGCATCCGGTAGCCGAGGAAGCCGGCGCACAGGGCGCTGGCAGCGGCGATGTAGCCCGGCTCGATCAGGGCCTCGCCGAGCATCGCGGAAGTGAAGTCGATTGCGGACAGTGCGGCGAGAATGAGCGCCGCGGCCAGACCGTCGACCGTTGCGGGCAGCGAGACGAGCCCGGCTTCGCGGTTCGACTGCATGCTGAGCATCCATCCGCGAATGCGGCCGATCATCGCCCCCACGGCAAAGGCCACGACCCAGAGGATGTCGAACAGAATGCTTGCCTCGAACACACCGGCGAGCAGCATCAGCGTCGCCAACACGGCGAAGCCGCCCGGCAAAGCCAAGCGGCCCAGGGTCGTGACGCCGCCACGCGACTGCAGGGCCATCGTCCAGAGGCAAAGGGCAGCGAACAGAAGCGTAAGGCCGTTCGCCAGGCTCAAGGTCGAAACCATGTCGGGAGGAAACGACACGGAACGAAGCGAGTAAAGCGCCGAGGCTGCACAGGCACTGTCGGCTTCACACCCATACAACTTCAGCCCACGGGAAATTTACTGGGCCTCATGAGCCACGAAGGCGACGATGAAACCGTCGAATGGCTGAAAATACAGGGGGAAAATGACATGACTACCCAATCCAGGCATGTGGCGGTGGCTGCGGCGCTGCTTGCAGTGGCCATCTCGGCCACGTCGTCGCAGGCCCAGCAGCCGCCGCCGCAATTTCCCGACATGACGTTCTTCATCACCAGCGTGGGCGGCCCGCAGGGTGCCAACTTTGGCGGCCTCGAGGGCGCCGACCGGCATTGCCAGACGCTCGCCGCCAAGGCCGGCGCCGGTGGCAAGACATGGCGGGCCTATCTCAGCACCCAGGCCGTCGGCGGCGCGACCGCCGTCAACGCCCGGGACCGCATCGGCAAGGGACCGTGGGTGAACGCCAGGGGCGTGCAGATCGCGGCCAGCGTCGACGACCTCCACTCGGCCAACAACAAGATCGCTCCGGAAACCAATGTCGCGGAAACCGGCCGCCTGATCCCGAGCCGCCTCTACACGGTCAACCAGCATGACATTCTGACCGGCACCCAGGCAGACGGCACCGCCTTCCCGCCGGACAAGGACATGACCTGCGGCAACTGGACGAAGAGCGGCGAAGGCAGCGCCATGGTCGGCCATGCCGACCGCATGGGGCTGCGCGACGACGCGCCCTCGAAGTCGTGGAACACGTCGCATCCGTCGCGCGGATGCGACCTGCCGGCCCTGGTGTCGACCGGTGGCGCCGGCCTGCTCTACTGCTTCGCCGCCGACTGATTGCCGACGGTAAGCCAAAACGACGGCGGCGCCGGTTTAGCTGGCGCCGCTGCTTCGACCTCGGATCGTTGGATCAGGCGTCGGCCTTGACGCCGGCAGTGGTGATCACCTTCTCCCACTTGTCGATCTCGCTCTGCAGGAACTTGCCCGTATCCTCCGGGGTCGCGCCCACCGGAATCACAGCCTGCTCGGCCAGCCGCTTCCTCAGCGCCTCGTCCTTCAACGCCTTCGAGACTTCGGCCGACACCTTGTCGACGATTTCCTTCGGCGTGCCGGCCGGCGCGAGGAACATCACCCAGGTCGAAGATTCGATCAGCGGCCCGCCCGACTCCACGATGGTCGGCACTTCCTCGACCCCCGGCACCCGGTTCTTCGACAACATGGCGAGCGCACGGATCTTGCCGGCGCGCACCTGGGTCATGACGCCGATCGGCGCGTCGATCAGCATCTGGATGTTGCCGGAGGCAAGGTCGGCCAGCGCAGGCGCGGTGCCCTTGTAGGGCACGTGCACCATGTCGATGCCCGCGACCTGCTTCATCATCTCGCTGGTGAGGTGGGCCGCGGCGCCGACACCCGACGAACCGAACGAGATCTTGCCCGGGTTCTTCTTGGCGTAGGCGATCAGCTCGCCGACGTTCTTCACCGGCAGGTCGTTGGTCACCGTGATGATGAGCGGCGCGACACCGACCAGCGACACCGGCGCAAAACCCTTCACCGGATCGAACTTGAGCTTGCCGGCATAGAGCGTCTTGTTGGCGGCATGCGCGGCGATCACCGTCAGGAAGGTGTAGCCGTCGGGAGCCGCGTTCGCGACGATCTCCGCCCCGATCAGGGAATTGGCGCCCGGCTTGTTGTCGACCACGAAGGTCTGGCCGACATTCATCTTCTCGAGCGTGAGCCGTGTCGTGACGTCGGTGAGGCCGCCGGCCGTATAGGGCACGACCCAGCGGATCTGCTTGGCAGGCCAGGCCTGGGCGCGCGCGGCGCCCGGAACCAGCGCAGCCGCGGCCGTCGCCGCCAGCGCCGTGCGGCGATTGATCTTCTTCATGTGTTTTCCTTCTTCCCTGTCTGCCTTCAGTCCAGGTCGAGACCGTTCATGCCGGCGTTCTTGCGCGCCTTCCGGGCGATCTCGCCCAGCACCTTGCCGGCCTGTACCGGATCCATGATCTGTTCGACCGTCGGGCCCTTATGCCAGCCCTCGGCGACGGCGAAAATGCCATTTCCGGCCTGGAAAACGCGGCCCGTCACCTCGCGGCTGTCCTCGCTCACCAGCCAGGTCGCGACCGGGGCGATCCACTTGGGATCACGGCGCTTCTTGTCCTCCTCCGTATATTCGCGCAGGTCCTCGGTCATGCGCGTGAAGGCCGAGGGCGAGATCGAGTTCACGGTGACGCCATAGCGGGCGAGTTCGCGCGCGGCGATGATCGTGAAGGAGGCGATGCCGGCCTTGGCCGCCCCGTAGTTGGTCTGGCCGATATTGCCGTAGATGCCCGATACCGACGTGGTCGTGACAATGCGCGCATCGACCGGGCCGCCCTTGAGCTTGGCCTGGTCGCGCCAGTAGGCGGCGGCGTGGCGGGCCGGCGCGAAGGTGCCCTTGAGGTGGACCTTGATGACGGCGTCCCACTCGTCCTCGCTCATGTTGACGAGCATGCGGTCGCGCAGGATGCCGGCGTTGAGCACGATGGCATCGAGCTTGCCGAACGCCTCGACTGCCTGGTCGATCATGTGCTTGGCGCCGTTCCAGTCGGAGACGTCGTCGCCGTTGGCCACCGCCTCGCCGCCCATCGCCTTGATCTCGTTCACGACCTGCTGGGCCGGACCGACATCGTTGCCCTTGCCAGCCCGGTCGCCACCCAGGTCGTTCACGACCACCTTGGCGCCGTGCTCCGCCAGCATCAGGCAGTGTTCCCGGCCGACGCCGCGGGCGCCGCCCGTCACGATCGCAACCCGTCCCTCGCACAATCTCGCCATTGCTCCCTCCCGTCTTTTGCGTGTCTGAACCCTGTCGTCCTGGGCTAGTCTACCGGGGCTCAAGGGAGGATCGCCATGGACACGCTGCCGCTCGTTACCCCCGAACAGGTCGGGCTTTCCGCAGCGCGGCTCGACCGCGTGCGTACCTGGATGAATGGATGGGTCGACAGCGGGAAGCTGGCCGGCATGGTGACCTGCGTCATGCGCAAGGGCGAGCTGGCCTTCGCCGAGGTCGCAGGCAAGTCCGACGTGGCCCGCGGCAAGCCAATGCGCGCCGACACCATCTTCCGCATCTATTCCATGACCAAGCCGCTCACCTCGGTGGCGATCATGATGCTCTACGAGGAGGGCCGCTTTCAGCTCGACGACCCGATCTCGAAATTCATTCCGGCCTTCGCCAACCCGCGCGTGATGGTGGGCGGCAGCCGCGGCAAGATCGAGACCGTGCCGGCCGAGCGTGAGATCAATTTCCGCGACCTGCTGACCCACACGTCGGGCCTGACCTACGGCTTCATGGAGAGCAATCCGGTCGATGCCGCCTATCGCGCCAAGCAGGACGGTGTCGACTTCCAGACAGCCGACACCAGCCTGAAGCAGGTCGTCGAGCGGCTGGCGCAGCTGCCGCTGATCGCCCAGCCCGGCAAGGCCTGGAACTACTCGGTTTCCACAGACGTGCTGGGTTACCTGGTCGAGGTCATTTCCGGCCAACCGTTCGAAAAGTACCTGAAGGAGAAGGTCATCGACCCGCTCGGCATGGTCGACACCGACTTCCACGTGCCGGCTGCCAAGCACGACCGCTTCGCCGCCAACTACAGCGCCGGCCCCGGCGGCAGGCTCGACCTGATCGACGATCCGGCCAAGAGCCGCTACCTCGCGCCGCGCAAGGTGAACTCGGGCGGCGGCGGCCTCGTGTCGACCGCGTCTGACTACCTGCGTTTCTGCAAGTTCATGCTGAACAAGGGCGAACTCGACGGCGTGCGCCTGCTGGGCCGCAAGACGGTCGAGCTGATGACCATGAACCACCTCAAGGGCGACATGGCCGACATGGGCACGCCGCGCTTCTCCGAATCGACCTACACCGGCATCGGCTTCGGCCTCGGCTTCTCGGTGATGATCGATCCGGCCAAGGCCTACATCGCCGGCACACCCGGCGAATATGCCTGGGGCGGCGCCGCTTCCACCGCCTTCTGGATCGACCCGGTCGAGGACATGGCCGTCGTCTTGCTGACGCAGCTCATGCCCTCCTCCACCTATCCGATCCGGCGTGAGCTCCGCGTGCTCACCTACCAGGCGATCATCGACTGAGGGCCAACGCCATGCGCAACACCGGCAGCATCGAAGTCCGCAAGCTCCATCCGCTGTTCGGCGCGGAGATCACCGGCATCGACATCACGCGCCCCCTCTCGGCGCGTGAGTTCGGGCCGATCCGCGCCGCGTTCGAGGAGCATTCCGTGCTCCTGTTCCGCGACCAGGCGATGGACGACGACACGCAGATCGCCTTCAGCGAGAATTTCGGCCCGCTCGAGACGACGCTCAGCGCCAATCCCGCCGCCGGCACCAAGTTCGCGCGCCAGTCCAATCTCGACATCATGACCGGCGAGCCGATCCCGCCGGACGACATGCGCATGATCTACCAGAAGGCCAACTACTTCTGGCACTCCGACTCCTCGTTCAAGCGCATCCCCTCACTCTGCTCAATCCTGACGGCGCGGATCTGCCCGCCCGAGGGCGGCAACACCGAGTTCCTGAACATGCGCGCGGCCTGGGACGCGTTGCCGCCGGCCCTGCAGGCGACGATCCATCCGCTGGTCGCCGAGCATGCGCTGGCCCATTCGCGCGACCGCGTGCAGAAGGGCATCCTGAGCGCCAAGTCGCTGGCGGAGCTGCCGCCGGTCAAGCAGCG
>CAIYWM010000688.1 GCA_903929895.1 uncultured Alphaproteobacteria bacterium | reverse complement strand
TCCCCCCAAAGACCGCAGCCGTCTTCGGGTTGTTGTTGTCGATATTTCTCCAATTGCATGACAACTCGGTGCTATCTCCTAGATAGCTTGGGTCAATGTCGTGATCCGAGGTGGGAAGACGTAGTTAGGGCAACGTCACCTTCACCAGCTTCCCGCCCCGCACGTCCACCCGCTTCATCATCGAGCCGCCCTCGGCGCGGTCGCCCGGGCCGTCCCACTTCACGCTGGTCGTGACGTACCAGACGCCGTCGGGGACGCGCGGGAAGGAGAAGCTGCCGGAGGCGTCGCAGGTGGTGCGGCGCAGGGTCGAGACGTAGAGCGGGTCGTCGCGGTCGAACTTCACCGGGCCCTGGGCCGAGGCGCGCGTGCCGCGCGTGTCGTTGCCGAAGATCGCCGTCATGCGGGCGCGGGCATAGGCGCTGTCGGGCACGAGGTTGGCGGCCTGGCCCCCGCAGGTGTGGGTGGTGTCGCCCGCCTTCATGGTCGCGATGCCGCTCACCGTGTTGGCGCCGCTCTTGCGCGACCAGTCGATCTCGGCGGCCTGGATCGGCTGCGACAGCGCGCTGGGCGGCGGCGGGGCGAAGGCCTGGTCGAGCTGGGAGCAGCCGGCGAGCGCCAGGGCAAGACCGAGGATCGGGGCGAGTGGCTTCATGGGAGGGGCTGACTCCGGGCTCGTGAGGACGGATCGAGGGGCGCAAAGGCTAGTCGACAACGCGGGTTGCCGGCCTGTGTTCCTTTGGTGGTTTCGCGGGCGGGGCGCGTTCCGGCGCTGTGCCGGGACGGGTTCGCTGGGCGGCGTAATCGAAATAATCGAAATAAACGAAATATCTGTCGGAAATGTCGCACCCCTGCGTGCGACTCAGTCGCATTTGGCAATTTCCCGTCGTCCCAGGGCGGGGGTTACCCCGCTCGAACCGGGAGTCGGGCCGTTCTAGAGTGGTCCGCATGACCCAGGAAAGCTTCGCCCTCCCCGCCGGCAGCGCCGACTGCCACGTCCATGTCTACGGTCCCTACGACCGCTTCCCCGCCGTGCATGGCGGCAAGTTCGCGCCGCTGCAGGAGACGCCGGTCGAGGCGCTGCTGGCGCTGTGGGACCGGCTGGGCATCGCGCGCGGCGTGATCGTCCATGCGCTGGCGGCCGGCGGCGACAACGAGGTGACGCTCGACGCGCTGCAGCGCCATCGCGACCGGCTGCGCGGCGTGGCGCTGCTGAAGCCCGAGGTGAGCGAGCGCCGGCTCGACGAGCTGAGCGAGGCGGGCTTCAGGGGCGTGCGCATCAACCTGCTGCGCCAGGACGGCAAGCCGGTCTCCTCGGGCGGCATGAGCCTCGACGACCTTTTAGCGCTGGCGCCGCGCCTCGGGGCGCGCGGCTGGCACGTGCAGCTCTGGGTCGAGACCGGCGACCTGATGGAGCTGGCGCCGACGCTCGAGAAGATGCCGTTCGATTTCGTGATCGACCATATGGGCCGCACCATGGCCGACAAGGGCGTCGACTATGCGGGCTTCCGCTGGTTCTGCGAGCGGCTGAAGACCGGCCGCTACTGGTGCAAGCTCTCGGGCGCCGATCGCAACACCCGCCACGGCGCCGGGCCGGGCGCCGCCTACGACGACACCGCGCCGTTCATGCAGGCGCTGGTCGCCGCCAATCCCGACCGGCTTGTCTGGGGCAGCGACTGGCCGCATGTCGGGCACGCCGCCGAAGCGATCCCGCAGGAGGTGGATTTGCTGCGCACCTTCTTCCACTGCGTGCCGGATGAGGCGGTGCGGCAGAAGATCCTCGTCGACAATCCGAAGGTTCTTTACGGGTTCTGAGGCCGCGCAAGGGTCCCTCGCTGGCGCTCCAGGGCGGGGGTTACCCCGCCCGCGATGACAACATTTTTTTACCTCGGCGCACTGCGTCAGTCCCAACACCCATTGTCATCCCGAGCGACAGCGAGGGACCTTTGATCGAAAGGCATCACATGACTCACCACGACAACTGGGGCTGGCGGGCCCGCATCGGGCTGTTCATCGTCGGCAACGAAGCGGTGCCGGAGGCCGAGTGGTGGGCGATGACGCCGCCGGGCGTGTCGGTGCATGCCGCGCGGGTGACAGCGCCGACGCCCTGGGCGAAGTGGCGCGCGGACCGGAGCGGCGTCGATCTCGCCGACGATCTGGCGCGCGGCGCGAAGCAGTTCTCGGCCATGAAGCTGCAGGCCGTCGTCTTCGCCCACACGTCGAGCAGCGTCGTGGGCGGCAAGGGCTGGGACGAGGCCACCGTCGAGGCGCTGTCGGCGATCGTGTCGAGCGGCATTGCGGGCGACGAGGCGAAGGTCACGACCAACGGGCTCGATACGCTGGCCGCACTTCGGCACTCGGGCGTGAAGCGGCCGTTCCTCGTCGTGCCGCCGTGGTTCCCCGACGACACGGTGGGCGCGGCGCTGCGCTACTACGGCGATCACGGGCTCGCGCCGGTCGGTCACCTGCGTCTCGATCCCGGCCGCAAGTGGCGGGACGTGCCGCCCAAGGATCTCTATCCGCAGGGCATGGGCTTCGAGCAGGAGATCGAGCCGCTCTACGCCCAGATCCGCAAGGCCTGTCCGCCCGAGGCCGACGGCGTGCTGATCGGCGGCACGGGCTTCCGCTGCGTCGGGATTCTCGAAACGCTCGAACGCGACCTCGGCCGTCCGGTGATAAGCGCCAACCAGGCGAGCCTGTGGCACTGCCTGCGGCTGTCGGGCATTCGGACGCCAATCGAGGGGTATGGGGCGCTGCTCAGGTCATAGAGTTACCCGCACAACCTCATCCTGAGGAGGCTGCGCAGCAGCCGTCTCGAAGGATCGGCAACAGGCGCGGTGCTCGTGCCCACCCTTCGAGACGCGGCCTTGCGGCCGCTCCTCAGGGTGAGGTGATTGGTGGGGCTCGCCGTCGCTACGTCGCCAGCAAATTCAGCTTCTTCAGCAGCACCCGCTCCTGCTCCATCGTCTTCGCCATCTTCGCCTGATAGGCGGGGCCGTCGAGCAGCAGCAGCGGCTGGTCCATGTTGTCGAGGACCTCGAGGTGCTTGGGCTCGCCGGCGGCTTCGCGGAAGGCGTCGGCCAGGATCTTCACCACGGCGGGGTCCATGCCCTTCGGGCCGATCAGGCCGCCCGGACTGTCGACGGCGATCTCGAGGCCGAGCTCCTTGACCGTCGGCACGTCGGGGAAGCGCTTGGCGCGGCTCTCGGTGAAGACCGCGAGCAGGCGCAGCTTGCCCGACATCACCAGCGGCGCCCAGCCCGAGGATTCCGAGGCGAAGTCGATCTCGCCGCCCATCAGCGCGCGCAGCGTGTCGGCGGTGCCGCGATAGGGCGCGTGCGTCCAGCTGAGGCCTTCCTTGAGGCCAAGACTCTCCATCGCGAGATGCTGGGTCGAGCCGGCACCGAGCGTGCCCCAGTTCAGCTTGCCGGGGTTGGCCTTCGCATAGGCCAGCAGCTCGGGCAGCGTCTTCCACGGCGCATCGGGGCGCACGACGACGCCCATGACGAAGCCGGTGATCTGCAGGATGTAGGTCAGGTCCTTGATCGGATCGTATTTGAGCGAGGCGTTCAGCATCGGCTGGCGCAGCACGCTCATGTGCATCTGGCTGATCGTGTAGCCGTCGGGCTTCGCGTCATGCAGCGCCAGCGCGCCCAGCACGCCGGCGGCGCCGCCCTTGTTCTCGACGATGACGGGCTGGCCCAGTTTCTTCGCGGCCGATTCCGCCAGGATGCGGAAGCCGGCATCCGCCGGACCGCCGGCGGCCCACGGGTTGATCAGGCGGATCGGCTTGTCGGGAAACTTCGCCTGCGCGCGCGACGGTGCGGCGGCGGCCAGCGGCAGGAGCGCGGC
>CAIYWM010000687.1 GCA_903929895.1 uncultured Alphaproteobacteria bacterium | reverse complement strand
CACGATCACGCTCATGGCGTAGTCGAGGTAGGAGCGGCGCATCTCCTCTTCGATCGTGATCGGGGCGATATCGTGCGGCGTGGGCTGTGGCGGAGGCGCGTCGGGGGGCGGCGGCGCCGGCGGAAGGGTCGTATCGTCGCTCACGGAGACCTGGAATTTTCTCGTTCTTGCAGCCCTTCCGGAGACTCCGGCGGGGGTATTTCGCAACCTAGCAAACAAGCCTCTCCGGACCAACAAAAATCGCCTGGAAAAGCCCCCTTTAATGCATTGATTTTATTGGCTAAATTCCGCTCGAAATTGCCTCACGAAAAGGCTGTGACTTGCCCCCAGAAAGCCCCCCTTCGCGCCCCTCGGTCGTGGTCTTCGACATGGGCGGCGTGCTGATCGACTACAATCCGCGGCACCTCTACCGGAAGCTCATCCCGCAGGAGGCGGAGATGGAGCACTTCCTGGCCAACGTGACCACGCGCGAATGGCACATGCGGCAGGACTACGATGGCGATCCCGCCGCAGCCACGCGCGAGCTTCAGGCGCTCCATCCGGGCAAGGAAGCGCTGATTTCGGCCTATTACGACCGTTTCGACGAGATGCTCGACCACGCCTTCCCGCCGATGGCCGAACTGGTCGAGCGACTCGGTGACGGGGGCGTGCCGCTCTACCTGCTGTCCAACGCCCCCGGCTTCCTCGATGCTTGGCTGCGTGGGCCGGCGCGGGCGAAGCACCCGTTCGTCGGCCGCTTCCGCGACTTCATCGTGTCCGGGCATGTCGGATGCTGGAAGCCCGATGCCGCGATCTTCGAACTGACCTGCCGCACGGGTGGATTCCGCCCCCAGGACGCCGTGTTCATCGACGACGTGGTGGCAAACGTCGAGGGCGCGCGAGCCACCGGCATGAGCGGCATCCATCACCGCTCGGCGGACGAGACGGTGGCCGAACTGCGGGCGCTGGGCTTTCCTGCGTGAAGGTCCCGGCGGCCCTGGCGGACCTGCCGCAGCCGCTCTACTTCTTCGATGGCCAGTGTGTCCTGTGCAGCCGCTTCGTCGCCTTCTGCCTCGCGCGCGATCCCGACGGACATCTCAAGTTCGCCAGCGCGCAGTCTGCCCTCGGCAGGCGTGCCCTTCTTGCCCTCGGCCTGCCCGACGACACGCTGGACCGAACGATCCTGCTGCTCGAGGACGGCAGGGTTTACACCCGCTCGACCGCCGCGCTGCGGGCGCTGCGCCATCTGCGGGGCCCGGCGCGCTGGCTCTACCCGCTGGTCTTGATACCGAAAATCCTGCGGGACCCCCTCTACGACATCGTCGCGCGCAACCGGATCCGCTGGTTCGGCCGGCTCGAGTCCTGCCTCGTGCCGTCGCCGCAGACCCGAGACCGCTTCATCGACCTGTGAGGAAGCCGCGATAGCGCACCAGCCGGCCTATCCACGGCAGGCCGATCTCGACATCGAACCGGAAACGCCCCTCCTCATCCCCGGTCTCGGCCGCCCTGATGACAGGCCAGCAGAAGCGCGGCAGAGGCATCCCGCCGAAGCGCATCCCCGCCATCACGAGTTCGAGCCGGCCGGCTGCCACCGGCACGGCGAGATCGAAGGCGAAGGGCCCGAACCGTTCGACGATCCACCCGGTGGGCCGGCGCAGCCCGATATACTGCTCGGAGCGCATGGTTCGGCCGCCGACCCGTCGGACCCAGGTCTCCCGTCCGCCCCGCACGACGAACTCGACTTCGATCGGGGTATCTGTCGACGCGGGCGGCAATGCAAACAGCCGGGCCACGAGCCGCCCAGCGAGGTTGGCCGGTCCCTCGACCGAGCATCGGCCGCTCCACGTGCCGCCCGCGCCGTCATGAATCGTTTGCCCGGCTTGGGACATGGCGCCGTAGGCATTGCCCAGGACGCGGCGATAGAGCGAGGGGCGGAAAGACGCGCCGTCCTTGCCCCATCCCGATGCGATGCGCAGATGCGCCCGCATCCATTCGGCCTCGATCTCGGCCAGGGACAGGAGGCCGATGCAGGGCACGGCGCCCCACCGGGACACCTCTCCCCGCGCCAGCTTGCGAACCAGCGCGGCCGCGGGCGTCGCCGGCACGTAGGGACCATCGCCGCCTTCTGCCACCAGAGACCAGGAACGCACGCCCCCAGTGCCCTCTAGATCGATTCGCAGCCCCCCCCTGTCGGTGCCGAAGGCGCGCAGCCGGTCGGCGATCCAGGCCAGCGGACTCGCCGCCGGCTTGAGCGAGCGAAGCAACCCCAGCCGGACGGGCATGGCCAGCAACCAAAGTCCGAGATGCAGGACGGAGAGCTCCAGCCCGGCGCCGGCATAGGTTTCCGCCACGCCGAAACGCTGGCGAAACAGGGCCGGCTCGGGCAGGTCGCAGGAAGCCGCCCAGCGGCGGCCCAGTCCGGGCACGGCGACGCGGCGAAGGCTGCCCCAGACGTGCCGGCCGGGCTGATCGGGAATGGGCTTGCCCGCGCCTGACAGGATGGCCTCGATCAGGGCGCGGCCGCGCGGCGCGTCATTGCCCGGCACGATGGCGAACGACACGCGGTCGACGGTCATGCCCTCGTCCAGGGCCTGCTCCAGGACCGCCGCGGTGAGCGCGGGCGCCGTGCTGGCACCCGAGCAAACGAGCACGCCCGCTGCCTTGGCCGCCGCGTCCAGCCGGTCGATGCCGCAGACGAAGGCGCGATCGTCGGAAAGGTCGAGATAGTGGACGCCGTGACGGATGCAGGCTTCCGCCACCGCATAGT
>CAIYWM010000686.1 GCA_903929895.1 uncultured Alphaproteobacteria bacterium | reverse complement strand
GGCGTCCATCGCCTCGCCGAGCAGCCGCTTCATTTCGGCGTGCTGCTCCGGTGTCGGCATCTTCCCGGCCTTGGCCGCCTCGAAGCCCATCACCCAGATGAGCAGGGGCGACACCGGCACATAGGGCAGGACGTTCACCGCCTTGGGCGCGGCATCGACGCTGTCGAGAAACTCGGGGAAGGTCACCCAGTTCCACGGCATGCCCTCCTTCATCGAGGCCATCGGAATTGCCTCGACCCGCGTCATCGACATCATGGCGCGCTCGCGCTCGGCCGGACGGACCGGCGCGAAGCCGAAGCCGCAATTGCCGATCACCACGGAGGTGATGCCGTGCCACGAGGAGAGCGTGCAGTAGGGATCCCAGAAGAGCTGCGCGTCGTAATGGGTGTGCAGGTCGACGAAGCCCGGCGCCACGATCAGGCCGCCGGCATCGATGACCTCGTCGGCGTCGCCGGCGGCGATCTGGCCGATCTCGGCGATGCGGCCGTCCTTGATGCCGATGTCGCCGCGACAGCGCGGCAGCCGGCTGCCGTCGACGATCATCCCGCCGCGGATCACGCGATCATAGCGCGCCATTCGTTTCCTCCGGTGTTTTGCCGGAAGCGTGGGGGCGGCCCGCCGGCCTGTCAACGCGAGCGGGTCGCGGCGCAGAACTCAGTTGCGCTTCGTCACCTGGATGAAGGTGTTGTTGGTGTTGGGCCGATAGCTGACATTGTAGTGGCCGCCCGACCCGACGGCATCGCAGCTCGCGCCCACGGTCTGTACGCGCCCGATCGTATAGGTCGTCCAGGCGCTGCCCTTCGACATGTCGACATCGAGCTGGAAGAGCAGGTTCGGCGAGCTCTTCTGGGCGTTCTGGTACTGCCAGCAGATCCAGTTCTTGTATCCGGGCTTGAGCTGCATGGTCTTCCACTCGCCCTCGCCCCACTTGTAGCGATAGCTGATCTGCGCCTGCGTCTGGTTATGCAGGCAGGCGCAGCCATGGGTCGTCTGTTGCGCCGCAGCCGGGCTGACGTCCACACACGCAACGGCGACCATGGCCATCGCGATCAATCCCAGTTTCATTCCACTCCCCCAAGTAACGGGGGCAGCCTAAAATCATCTCTCTTGAACTGCAACCTTCTCTGCGGGTCACCCCGCCTTCCGCTGGCACTGGAAGGTAATCACGCGCGGCGCGTAAGAAGCGGGCGGCGGAACGGCAGGGAAACTCTTCTTCGGCCAGCTACCGTTGGCGAGATGCCGGTCGATCACGGGGACGAGGAGCTGCAGCATGATCCAGGCCCGAAGCCGCACACCTTCGGGCGTGCCGTGGATCGCATCGACGAACAGGTCGGGGTCGGAGGGCATCATCCGGGCAACATCGAGAAAGTCGATACGGTGCTCCTTCGCATACTTTGCCAGCACGCGGTTCTGGAACAGCGCCAGGCGCTCGAGGTCCCGGTAGCGGAACGGCGCATAGCCGAAATTGAGATACTCCAGGATGAAGCGGTGGTGCACCGGATCGATCACCATCCCATCCGCGACGAGCCACTTGAACGAGGCGAGCGCCAGCTCACCACCCACCGCTTCGGTCGTCGCCTCGATGCGGCCGAGATCGGCCAGGATCTCCGACAGGGTGACCGGCAGATCCTTGCGCGAGAGGTCGGGATCTCTTTCGTCGACGCCCTTCGGCCAGACCAGCGTGTAGTCGGGTTTGGGCCACTCGCGCCCGTCCGCTCCAGGCGCGCTGCCGGCACCGGCCGCCGTCTCCGGCGCCCGAGGCGACACATACTGGGCGAGCAGATTCTTCAGGCGTTTGGCAAGCACGGAGCTGTAGCTGAGATCCTCGAGGATGCGTTCGAACAGCCCGGGGGCGGGCGGCGTCGCGACCGGCAACCTGGCGGGACGCGGAGGAAGATCGGGCACGAGCGGCTCGAGGTAGAACTGGTTGGCTCCCTCGTAATAGACGACGAGATCGGGCGCGAGCGGCGCCAGCTCGTTCTTCATGATGGACGCGATGTCGGGCGAGCCGATGCTTTCGCGCCCCGCATTCAGGACCTCGAAGCGAAGGTCGAGCTTCTTCGCGGCGGCCCATCGATTGAGCCAGTAGCCGACATGTTCGGGATAGGAATAGGGGAAGTGGTGCGACGCCACTGTCGTCGACGCGCCGAGGAACGCGATGCGGATCGTCTTCGGCTGACGCGCAACCGGAACGGGACCGCCACGAAATCCGTAGGCGTTGGTCACCAGCCCGATCGGTGTCGTGGTGTCGGGCAGGAAGCGGAAGCGCGGCCACGGACTGCCATCAGGTGGATCATAGACGTAGATCTGGCCTGGCGCGTCCTTGAGATAGGGATGCGCGCAGGGATCGGGACCGACGAAGACGCTGTTCCAGGCCTTGAACATGTCGGCCCGGCGCGTCCCGTCGGTCGCGCCGCTCGCCTCGACCCGCCGCACCAGTTCGACAGCATCGGCCGACGCCGTCCGCCGATTCGGCAGTGGCGGCGGATCCTCGGCAAACCAGGCGCGCTGCACACCCTCCGCCAGGGGGATCCCATCGAGGTGAGGCAGCGCGGCACTCGGCTCCTGGGCCTCCAGCCAGCGGACCATTGCCTCGGCCGCCGCGGTGCAGAGCACGACGGAGACCAGGATCAGGAGAGCATTCTTCAGCATGGAGGCCACGGCCAACTTGTTAGTATGTCGGACCATATGATGCCAGACGGGCGGTCATGCGGGCATGCTATAGAATCGCACGGCGTCACGCGGAGAGCAGAATGCTGTTTGGCTGGCTTACACTCGCAATGTCACCCTCACCCGAGGAGGACGGCGCGCGGATCGACCAGATCGTGGCGCAGGCCTGCGAGGCCGAGCGGCTGGGGTTCTCCGACGTCTGGCTGACCGAGCACTATTTTACCGGCGAGAGCGTCTACTGCGATTCGCTGATGTTCGCGGCAGCGCTGGCGATGAAGACCAGCAAGGTGCGGCTGGGCTTCGCGGTGGTTCAGACGCCCTTCCACCATCCGGTGCGCCTCGCCGTCCAATTGGCGCTGCT
>CAIYWM010000685.1 GCA_903929895.1 uncultured Alphaproteobacteria bacterium | reverse complement strand
GGCTCGATCACCTATTGCGGCAGCCTGCCCCACAACAAATTCGACAACGATGTGTCGCGGCTCACCTTCAACGTGGTGAACAAGTTCGGGGAGCTCGGACTCAAATGGCCTTTTTGACCTGCGGCGTCAGCCGCGCCAGCAGGCCGCGGGTGGCGGACACGATCAAGCCGATGGCACGCTCGTAGTCGTCGACTGTGCCGCCGAACGGATCGGGAATGTCGAAGATGCCGAGCGGCGGGGCGTAGCTCATCAGCAGCTGCGGCTTGTCCGCGAGTTCACGCGGCGCCAGCCAGCGCATCTCGACGAGATGGCCGCGGGTCATTGCCAGCACATGGTCGAAGTGCCGGATGTCCTCGCCCGTGATCTGGCGCGCGCGGATACCGGTGATGTCGTAGCCCCGCGCCGTTGCCACATCGATGGCGGGCTGGGTCGGCGGCTGGCCGACATGGCTGGCGCCGGTGCCGGCGGAATCGATCTCGAAAGCGTCGGCGAGGCCGGCCTTGGTGGCCAGCGAGCGGAAAACGCCTTCGGCCGTGGGCGAACGGCAGAGGTTTGCGGTACAGACGAACAGGATGCCAATGGTCATGGTGGCCGACCCTAGCACGGCGCTAGAGTGGCGGCATGCATCAGGATTTCTTCCCGCCCGGCATCGCGGTGCTGACCGGCGCCGGCATTTCCAAGGAAAGCGGAATCGACACGTTCCGCGACGCTGACGGACTGTGGAACCGGGTCAACCTCGAGGAGGTCGCGACCCTGGAAGCCTGGCACCGCGACAAGAAGAAGGTGCTCGACTTCTATAACGGGACACGCGCCCTGTTCCGCGCGGCCGGCATCGCCCCAAACGACGCGCACAAGGCACTGGCCCGGCTCGAACGGGAGTATGACGGCGAAGTGACAATCATCACCCAGAACATCGACCTGCTGCACGAGCAGGCCGGGTCGAAACGGGTGATCCACATGCATGGGCGGGACGGCGAAATCCGCTGCATGGAATGCAAGACGGTGTTCGCGTCCGATCACGACCTGAATCCCACGTCGATCTGCCCTCACTGCAATTCGGTGGGTGAACTCCGGCCCAACATCGTCTGGTTCGGCGAAATGCCGCTGCATCTCGACGAGATCTACGAGGTGCTGGAGCGCTGCGGCCTCTTCCTGGCGATCGGCACCTCGGGCGAGGTCTATCCCGCCGCCGGCTTCGTGCTGCACGTGCGCCGCCATGCGCCGCGCGCCCGTACGGTCGAGCTCAACCTCGAGCCGACCGACAACAAGAGCCTGTTCCAGGAGCATATCTATGGCCCCGCCACCGGAACCGTGCCGCCCTATGTCGCGCGCGTGCTGAGGCAGGGCTGGCGATAGAACGAGAGAAGAGACGGAGGAAGCAATGCCCGACATGAACCACGGATTGAACGAAGGGCCGCACGGCGCGCATCACATCGCCGCCGATGTGCACGGCCAGAACTTCTATGCGATCGACCGGCAGTTCCAGGACCTGATGCGGCTCTACATGGAGCCCAGCCTGCTGCGGCAGATGACGCCGCATTTCGAGCGGCTGGGCGGGCTGGCCGGCGGCCGGCTCGACGAGCTGGCCATGATCGCTGACCGCAACGTCCCGGTACTGCAGCCGCGCGACCGCTTCGGCCGCGACGAGG
>CAIYWM010000684.1 GCA_903929895.1 uncultured Alphaproteobacteria bacterium | reverse complement strand
GTGCGGCATCGACTTCGCGGGCCTCGTCGGATGCTTGCGGCCGATCGGAGGCTTCGCCGTCCTCACGACGGCCGCTGCTGCTGCGCCGCCGGCGGCGCCGGCGGCGGCTGCGGGGGCGGCCTTCGCCGTCTTCGCTGGAGCCGCGCTCCTCGTCACGCTCGTCGCCCTCGCGGGCCTCGCTGCCTTCGGCTTCGTCTGCCGGCGCTTCGTCGCCCGACGTCTCCTCGTAGCTGGCGCGCGCCAGTTCGGGCGCCGGCCTGTCGCCGCTGCGATGATCTTCGCGGCGCGAGCGCACCCGTTCGATCTCGCAATCGGCGGCGTGGAGATCCTCGTCGGCCTCGACGATGACCGTGAAGCCGTAGCGCTGCTCGATCTCCGACAGCGAATGGCGCTTCTGGTTGAGCAGGTAGAGCGCGACGTTCGGCGGGACGCTGACAGCGATCTCGCTGGCGCGGCGACGCACGCCTTCTTCCTCGATGGCGCGCAGAGCATGCAGCGCGGCGGACTCCAGCGAGCGGATGCGCCCGGTGCCGGCGCAATGCGGGCATACCTCGGTCGAGTGCTCCAGCAGGCTGGGGCGCAGCCGCTGGCGCGACATCTCGAGCAGCCCGAAGGCGGAGATGCGGCCGATCTGGATACGGGCGCGGTCGGTGCGCATCGAGTCCTTGACCTTGTGCTCGACCTGACGCTGGTGGCGCGACTCCTCCATGTCGATGAAGTCGATCACGATCAGGCCGGCGAGATCGCGCAGGCGGACCTGGCGGGCGATCTCCTCGGCGGCTTCGATGTTGGTGCGAAGCGCCGTCTCCTCGATGTTCCGTTCCTTGGTCGAACGGCCCGAGTTGACGTCGATCGCGACCAGCGCTTCGGTCGGGTTGATCACGATGTAGCCGCCGGAACGCAGCTGCACCGTCGGCGAATGCATCGCGTCGAACTGGTTCTCGACCTGATAGCGGTGGAAGAGCGGGATCGGCTCCCGGTACAGCTCGACCTTGTTGGCCTGGTGGGGCACGAGCTGCCGCATGAATTCGGCGGCGCTCTGGAAGCCCGCCTCGCCCTCGACGAGGACCTGCGCGATGTCGGTGTCGTAGATGTCCCGCAGCGACCGCTTGATGAGATCGCCTTCCTCGTAGATCAGCGCCGGCGCGGTCGAGCGCATGGTGATCTCGCGGATCGAATCCCACAGGCGCGACAGGTATTCGTAGTCGCGCTTGATGTCGATGTTCGAGCGCTCGAGGCCGGCGGTGCGCAGGATCACGCCCATGCCCTGCGGCACGTTGAGCTCGCTCAGCACCTCCTTCATGCGCTTGCGGTCGGCCGGGTTGGAGATCTTGCGCGAGATCCCGCCGCCACGGCCGGCGTTGGGCATCAGCACGCAGTAGCGGCCGGCCAGCGACAGGTAGGTGGTGAGCGCGGCGCCCTTGTTGCCGCGCTCTTCCTTGACGACCTGCACCAGCAGGATCTGCCGGCGCTTGATGACTTCCTGGATCTTGTACTGGCGGATCGGGTTGCGGCGGCGGCGCTCGCGCGTCTCGCGCTGCTCGATCACGTCGTCGCCGCCCAGCGTCTCCACGGTCACTTCGGGCTGCGGCGCGTCGGCCAAGTCGGTCGGCGTCTCGCTGCTGCC
>CAIYWM010000683.1 GCA_903929895.1 uncultured Alphaproteobacteria bacterium | reverse complement strand
TCATCGCCACCACCGGTGGCCTGATGACCAACAGCCTGCAGGCCCACTTCTACAAGCGCTTCGAAAGCCAGACCGGCATCAAGGTTCGCGCCATCGCCATCGAGCTTCCCGACCAGTGGGCTCGGGCGATCGCAGGGGCGCGCAGCGGCAACGTGCCGTTCGACGTGGTGACCGCCACGCCGCCCGACCTGATCCAGCACGCGAACCTGCTGCAGCCGCTCGACTGCGCCGCCATGCCCGGCATCGTCGCCAATGCACTACCCGGGAGCTGCACGCCGGCCGGAATCATCCGGACGGTGGGCGGCATGGCGTTGACCTGGAGCAAGAAAGCCTTCCCGGCGGGCGGGCCGCAATCCTGGGCCGATTTCTTCAACGTGGCCAAGTTTCCCGGCCCGCGCTCGCTGCCCGACACCGGGGACCGCGATTGGTGGGTGCCGTTGGCCGCCCTGATGGCCGACGGCGTGCCGCGCGACAAGCTGTTCCCGATGGACATGGACCGTGCCTACCGGAAGCTCGATACGATCAAGAAGGACGTCGCCGCCTGGTGGAAGAGCGGCGACAATTCCATGCAGATCCTGCGCGGCGGCGACGCCGTCATGAGCATGCTCTATTCGAGCCGAGCCGTTCCCCTCGCCAAGAGCGGCGAGTTCGATTTCACCTGGAACGGCGCCATCCGCGACACCGGCAATTGGGCGGTGCTGAAGGGCGGACCGAACACCGCGAATGCCATCAAGTTCCTCGATTTCTTCGTCCAGGACCCATCCGAGCACCTGCCGTTCAGCAACGAGGTGAGCTTCGACTCGAACAACAAGGAAGCCGCCGCCAAGGTGCCGGCCGAGGAGCGGCGCTTCCGGCCGAGCTATCCGGACAACTACGACAAGCTGATCATCGCCGACTATGCGTGGATCGCCGCCGATCGCGCCAAGCTGCGCGAGCGCTGGATCAGCTGGCTCACCAAGTAGGCCGCCCGTGCTCGTCACCTATCCCGAGGCCGCACACTGGCCGATCGACCCCGACCGGCTCGACCTGGTGGAGGAATTCCGGCGGCAACCGCGTGGACCGCACGGTGATGAGCTCCAGAAGCTGCTGCATCGCCTGCGTTGGGCAGGCGATCCCGACCAGCCCGGCCGTTACGTGCTGATCGTCACGCAGCCCGGCAAGGAATGGATGCTGGGCCGCCTGCCGCGCCAGCGGGGCAGGCCGATCGAACTCATGCGCAATCACGTCTTCACCTCCATCGCCGAGGCGGAATGGGAGGTTTTCAAATTGCGCTGGGAAGCCGTCACCGGCCGCACCCTGCCGCCGCACCTGAGTGAAAAACTGGCATGACCGATACGACCTCCGTTCTGGGATATGCGTGGCCGATGGTGGTCTCGCCGGGCGAAGAAGTGGCCTTCCATCTCTCCAGCCCTTCGCTATCGAGGGCCGATGCCGCCGTGGTCCGCGTTCGCTGTGGCGATCCGGATCCCGCTGGCCCCGGAATCCGGGTGCACGAGATGGTGGCACCGCTCGAGCGCACGGTGTCTCTCGCCCACCAGCTCATTCGGCCGGGCTCGTGCGCCATCGTGGCGGACGCGCCGGCGCTCACGTCCTTCCAGTCGTTCACCGTCGGCGCTTTCCTGTGGCCGACGATGCCCGGAGACCGCGCGCAGACCATCCTGTCGCGCTGGAGGGAAGATGTGCAGGAGGGCTGGCGGCTCGGCCTCGACGCAGCAGGGCACCTGGAGTTCGTTGTGGCGGCCGGTGGCCGGACATGGCGGGTTGCGACCAGCGCGGCGCTGTTGACGCGCGAGTGGGTGCTGGCGGGGGCAAGCTGGGACGCCGAAGCCGGCCGCCTTGCGGTGATGGTGCGCAGCGCCGACGCGCAGGCCGGCCGGGACCGTTCTGAGAGCGTCGAGGCGGACGGGCCGACAGGTATGGAATGGCCTGCCGCCGTGCCGCTGGTGATCGCGGCCCAGGCCAGCGACGGCGGCGGCGAGTTGTTCGACGGCTTCTACGACGGCAAGATCGACCGCCCCCGGCTCCATGCCAGCGTGCAGGCGATCGACGGGCTGCACCGGCTTTGCGAAAGCATGAACTTTCCGGTGACCGACGGGCGACTGATCGCGGCTTGGGATTTCTCGCGCGGGATGGCCAGCGAGAGTGTCACCGACCTTTCGGCCCACCACCTCCATGGCAGTTTGCGCCAGATGCCGACGCGCGGCATGACCGGCGCCAACTGGGACGGCAGCACGGACCGCTGGACCGACTGCCCCGAACAATATGGGGCCATCCATTTCCACAGCGACGACATGGCCGATGCGGAGTGGGAGCCCTCCGTGCGCTTCACCGTCCCGGCGGAGTGGCGCAGCGGTTTCTATGCGCTGCGGTTGCGTGCAGACGCGGGGGACGAGCCTGTCGAGAGTTTCGTCGGGTTCTTCGTGCGCGCCGAACTGGGCAAGCCCCGTTCGAAGCTCGCCTTCGTGGCCAGCACCGGGACCTTTCTCGCCTATGCCAACAGCGCCCTGCGGCTCGACCAGGTCCACGCCGAGGCGATGCTCGAGGGCGTGCTGACGCTGTCGCGGGACGATGTCTATATCCAGGAGCATCGTGAGGTCGGCCTCTCGACCTACGATACGCATGCCGACGGCAGCGGCTGGAGCATCAGCAGCGCGCGACGCCCCATTCTCAACATGCGGCCGCGGGGCAACGTCTTCAACTACGGCAACGATA
>CAIYWM010000682.1 GCA_903929895.1 uncultured Alphaproteobacteria bacterium | reverse complement strand
CTGATCTTCGCCGTGCTGGCCCAGGTCGTGGCCGGCCTGTTCACAGCCGACACCGACACCGGCATGGTGAACGGACCGCTGGCGCTCAAGGTCGCCGACAAATGGGTCGACCGCGCCACTGCCTTCCATGCCTGGTGGATCAACGTGCTGCTGATCCTGGTGGCGATCCATGTCGCGGCCGTCGCGCTTTACCTCGTCTGGAAGCGGCACAACCTGATCGGCCCGATGATCACTGGCCGCAAGCGGCTCGACCAGGCGGTCGAGCCGGGCGAGCCCGCACCGCGGCTCCGCTTCGGCTCGGGCCGCCTTGCGATGTCTGTCCTGCTGGCCTGCGCCGCCCTGGTCTACTTCATCGTGCGCGCGGGCGGCTGACCTGCTCGCGCGGCCTTGCTGGCCCGAAACCGCCCCTCTAGGGTGGTTGAAACAACAGAGAAATTTGGATTTTGCACCATGAAATTTACCGGTACCGACTCCTACGTTGCCAGCGACGACCTGCGCGTGGCGGTGAACGCGGCGATCGCGCTGCAGCGTCCGCTGCTCATCAAGGGCGAGCCCGGCACCGGCAAGACCGTTTTGGCACATGAAGTCGCCAAGGCGCTCAATGCCCCGATCATCGAGTGGCACATCAAGTCGACCACCAAGGCGCAGCAGGGCCTCTACGAGTACGACGCGGTCTCGCGCCTGCGCGACAGCCAGCTCGGCGACGAGCGCGTGAAGGACATCGGCAACTACATCAAGCGCGGCAAGATGTGGGATGCCTTCACCGCCGAGACCCGGCCGATCCTGCTGATCGACGAGATCGACAAGGCCGACATCGAGTTCCCGAACGACCTGCTGCTCGAGCTCGATCGCATGCAGTTCTACGTCTACGAGACGCAGCAGACGATCAAGGCCGAGCAGCGCCCGATCGTGATGATCACCTCGAACAACGAGAAGGAGCTGCCGGACGCCTTCCTGCGTCGCTGCTTCTTCCACTACATCCGCTTCCCCGATCGCGAGACGATGACGCAGATCGTCGACGTCCACTTCCCCGACCTGCAGCGCAACCTGCTGCGCGAGGCGCTGAACGTGTTCTACGACATCCGAGAAGTGCCGGGCCTCAAGAAGAAGCCTTCGACCTCCGAGCTGCTCGACTGGCTGAAGCTGCTGATGGTCGAGGACATGTCACCGGAGTCGCTGCGCTCCAAGGACTCCAAGCAGCTCATTCCGCCGCTGCATGGTGCGCTGCTGAAGAACGAGCAGGACGTGCACCTGTTCGAGCGTCTGGCCTTCATGGCGCGGCGGGAGCAGCGCCAGTAATCACTGCTGAGAGGAGAACGCGATGTTCATCAACTTCTTCCTCGAGCTGCGCAACGCCAAGCTGCCGGTCTCCATCAAGGAATACCTTTCCCTGATGGATGCGATGGACAAGGGAGTCGCCGACTACAGCGTCGACGACTTCTACTATCTGTCGCGCGCCGCGCTGGTGAAGGACGAGCGCAACCTCGACAAGTTCGACCGCGTGTTCGGCACCGTCTTCAAGGGGCTCGAGGCATTGCCCCCCGAGGGCATTGCCGCCGAGATCCCCGAGGAATGGCTGCGCAAGCTGGCCGAGAAGCTTCTCACCGAGGAGGAGAAGAAGCAGATCGAGTCGATGGGCGGCTGGGAGAAGCTCATGGAGACGCTGAAGAAGCGTCTCGAGGAGCAGCAGAAGCGCCACCAGGGCGGAAGCAAGTGGATCGGCACCGCCGGCACCTCGCCGTTCGGCGCCTACGGCTTCAATCCCGAGGGCGTGCGCATCGGCCAGGACAAGGGCCGCGAGGGCCGCGCCGTCAAGGTGTGGGACAAGCGCGAATACAAGAACCTCGACGACACGGTCGAGATCGGCACGCGCAACATCAAGATCGCGCTGCGCCGCCTGCGCAAGTTCGCGCGCGAAGGCCACGAGGAAGAGCTCGACCTGGACGACACGATCCGAGCCACCGCCGCCAATGCCGGATGGCTCGACATCAAGATCATTCCGGAGCGCCACAACAACGTGAAGGTGCTGCTGCTGATGGATGTGGGTGGCACGATGGACGAACACATCGCGCGCGTGGAAGAAATGTTCTCGGCCACCAAGACCGAGTTCAAACACATGGAGTTCTACTACTTCCACAACTGCGTCTACGATTTCATGTGGAAGAACAACCGCCGCCGCTTCAGCGAGAAATTCGCCACTTGGGACATCATCCGCAAGTACAACCAGGACTACAAACTCATCTTCATCG
>CAIYWM010000681.1 GCA_903929895.1 uncultured Alphaproteobacteria bacterium | reverse complement strand
CGGGATACTGCCCCGGCAGGGGGCACGCGTCGATACGGGAGGAAATGGAATGCCGCAAAGCGAACGACACGCCCTGGTGCTGGGTGGAGGCACGATGGGCGTCGGAATCATCGCCATGTTCCTGGGCGGCGGCTGGAAGGTGGACGTCGTGTCGCGCTCCGCCTCGACCCGCGACGGGCTGCCTGCGGCGACATCCCGCGCGCTCAAGGCCATGGGAAAGCCGGACGACGTATCGGGGCTTGCGACCTATGCGACCCTCGAGGAGGCGCCCTGGGCGAAGATCGACATCGTCGTCGAGACGGTGACCGAGGACCTCGCGCTCAAGCAGAAGATCTTCGCCGACCTGGAGCGGCTTTCCCGTCCCGGCGTGCCGCTGACCTCGAACTCGTCGAGCTTCCCGATCAGCGAGATCGGCAAGGGCCTGGCAAGCCAGGACCGTATGATGGGTCTGCACTTCTTCATGCCCGCGCACCTGATCCCGCTGGTCGAGGTCGTGCGCTCCGTCCACACCGACGTGGCCCTGGCCGAAGAGGTCGGCGAGATCATGCGCGCGCTGGGCAAGCGCCCGGTCCAGGTGAAGAAGGACGTGATCGGCTTCCTGGGCAACCGCATCCAGGGCGCGCTGATGCGCGAGGCGCTGTGGCTGATCGAGGAGGGTGTCGCCTCGCCCGAGGATATCGACGCCACCGTGCGTCTCTCCTTCGGCTTCCGCTATGCCGCCGCCGGTCCGATCACCCAGAAGGAGCATTCCGGCTGGGACACGACCTGTGCCGTCGCCAAGATCATCTGGCCCGATCTCAACAATTCGGACGGGCCGCCGCCGGTGCTTCAGCGCAACGTCGACCAGGGCCGCATCGGCTTCAAGACCAAGGGCGGGTTCTTCGACTGGGACGATGCGTCAATAGCAAAAGAGCGCGCCCGATATGAGCGCGCTCTTTCTAAATGCCTGGAAATCTTCCGCGAGGAAGGAATTCTCTAGCTAGGCAGCACGGCCTCGACCGCGGCCACCACCGCCGCCGCCGCCTCCACCGCCGAAGCGACGGCCCTTCCACTGCGGACGCGGGCCCTGCGGGCGATCGCCGGCGGGGCGGTCGCCTTGCGGGCGGTCGCCCTGGGGACGGGGGGCGTACTGGCCACCACCGTTGTGGTTCGGACGATCGCCGAACGACCGCGGGCGGTCGCCGTGCGGACGATCACCATGGGGACGATCGCCGTGGGGACGATCACCGTGCGGGCGATCAGCTTGCGGACGATCCCCCTGCGCGCGATCGAAGCGGTCGCCCTGCGGACGATCGCCATGGGGACGATCACTGTGGGGGCGATCGCCATGGGGACGATCACCATGCGGACGGTCACCACGCGGACGGTCGCCGAACGGGCGATCGCCCTGCGGGCGCGGGCCGCGCGGACGATCACCCTGGGGGCGCTCGCCGTGGGGACGATCACTCTGCGGACGGTCTCCCTGCGGAGCATCCCGGAAGTCGCCGCCGCGGAACTGGCCCTCGGCATGTGCCGGCGGACGGTCGCCGCGCGAGCGATCGTGGTTGGCACGGTCGCCGAACGAGCGATGACCGCCGGGGCGACCACCGCCGCCAGGACGACCACCGCCACCCGGACGGCCGGCACCACGCGGACCACCACGACCCTCGCGGGGGCGCTCGTCGCGCTCGCGATCGTCGTCTTCGGTGCGGGCACGCATCGGCGGGGCCGGCGGCATGTCTTCGTTGGCCGGCGTCGGGACGACCGGGATGCGCTGGTTGGTCAGCCGCTCGATGCCCTTGAGCTGGCCGCGCTCGCTGCCGTCGCAGAACGAGATGGCGATGCCCGAGGCGCCGGCGCGCGCGGTGCGGCCGATACGATGGACATAGCTCTCGGCATCGGCCGGCAGCTCGAAGTTGATGACATGGGTCACGCCCTGCACGTCGATGCCGCGCGAGGCGAGATCGGTCGCGACCAGGACGCGGGCCTTGCCGCGGCTGAAATTGTCGAGCGCCTTCTGGCGGGCGTTCTGCGACTTGTTGCCGTGGATCGCCTCGGAGCGCACGCCGCGATCCTCCAGCGCCTCGGCGACGCGGTTGGCGCCGCGCTTGGTGCGCGTGAAGATGATGACCCGCTCGAGGGCCTCGTCGGTCAGGAGATGGTTGAGCAGGGTGCGCTTGTTGGCCGAGTTCACGAAGTAGACGCGCTGGTCGATCTTCTCGACAGTACGGCCCTGCGGCGCGATCTCGACCTTCTCGGGGTTCTTCAGGATCTCCGAGGAAAGCTTGGCGATGTCGTTCGGCATGGTGGCCGAGAACAGAAGCGTCTGCCGGTTCTTCGAGACCGACGCCGCGATGCGACGGACGTCGCGGATGAAGCCCATGTCGAACATGCGATCGGCTTCGTCGAGGACGAAGAAGCTGACCTGGCCGAGCTTCACGTTGCCCCGCTCGACCAGGTCGAGCAGACGGCCGGGCGTGGCGATCAGGATGTCGACGCCGCGCGCCAGCGTCTCGATCTGGCGGCCATAGCCCAGGCCGCCGACGACGGTGCAGAGGCGCAGGCCGAGGCCGCGACCGTAGGTGTCGAAGCTGCGGGCGATCTGGACCGCGAGCTCGCGGGTCGGCGCCAGCACGAGAGCGCGCGGGCTCTTGGGCTGGGCGCGTTCCTTGGACTCGGACAGAAGCTGCAGCACGGGCAGCGCGAACGCCGCCGTCTTGCCAGTGCCGGTCTGGGCGATGCCCAGCACGTCACGGCCCTGCAGCAGGGCGGGAATCGTGCGCGCCTGGATCGGCGTCGGCACGGTGTAGTTCGCTGCAGTCAATGCACGCAGCAGCGGCTCGGCCAAACCGAGGTCCGCAAACGTAACTTCACTCACTGAAAATCCTTACTTGCCGCCGGCGTACCTTCTGGGCACGCACATCTGTGGCGGCTTTAGGCCCGTTCCCGCGCGCGGCTGGGACGGCTCTTGTCTTGGGGGATTGTCTCGGGATGAGGCGCCGTCACAAACCATGGGGCGCGTCGCGCGATCGCGAGAAATCTTTGAAGCCCACTAGGTGCGGGCTGGCGCGTATATGATGGTGCAGCGCAGCGGAGTCAAGCGGATTGCTGGCTTTCCCGCGCCCCCCTCCGTAAAGTGACGGCAAAACAGACACTTAAGGGAGAGAAACATGCGCCGCAGACAGCTGTTCATCACCGCTGCCGCCACGATGGCCACTCCGGCGATCGTGACGAGCGCCCGCGCCCAGGCGTTTCCCGCCAAACCGGTCCGCATCATCATTCCCTATGCGCCAGGCGGCACGTCCGACATCCTCGCGCGGCTGATGCAGCCGCACCTGCAGGCGGGGCTCGGCCAGTCCGTCATCGTCGAGAACCGCACCGGCGCCAACGGCAACATCGCCGTCGACATGATCGCGAAGTCCGCGCCCGACGGCTACACGCTGGTCCTGACCGATCTCGGCAATCTCACGATCTCGCCCTCGGTGATGAAGCTGCCGTTCGACGTGGCGAAGGACTTCAACGCCGTCACCGTGCTCGCCTACACGCCGCACCTGCTCGCCGCCGCGCCCGACCGCCCCTACAAGACCGCAGCCGAGCTGATCGCCTTCGCCAAGGCCAATCCGGACAAGCTCAACTATGCGACCGCGGGGCTTGGCAGCGCGCCGCATCTCGCGGGCGCCCTGTTCGCCCACTCGCTCGGCCTCAAGATCACCTTCATCCCCATGAAGGGCGGCGCCGAGGCGATCCAGCAGGTCGCGGGCGGCCATGCCGACGCGCTGTTCAACGGCATGATCGCCACCCTGCCGCACGTGAAGAGCGGCAAGCTGCGCGGGCTGGCGGTATCGAGCGCCACGCGCAACGCGCTGGCGCCGGAGCTTCCGACCGTGATCGAGGCGGCCGGCATCAAGGACTTCGTGACGGGAAGCTGGCAGGGCTTCCTCGCGGCCAAGGGTACGCCGCCCGAAGTGCTGGAACGGCTGTACGTCGAAATCGACAAGACGACGAAGATCCCCGAGGTGGCGGCGCGGCTCAAGGAACTCGGCGCCGAGCCGGTTCTCTACAAGCCCGCGCAGAGCGATACGTG
>CAIYWM010000680.1 GCA_903929895.1 uncultured Alphaproteobacteria bacterium | reverse complement strand
CGTCCTTCAACTACGGCCTGCAGCGCAACTACTCGGTCTACTTCAGCCACAAGAACACCATCCTCAAGGCCTATGACGGCAACTTCAAGGACATCTTCCGCGCCATCTACGACGCCGAGTTCAAGGCCGAGTTCGAGAAGCGCGGCCTGGTCTATGAAGACCGCCTGATCGACGACATGGTCGCCTCCGCGCTGAAGTGGCATGGCGAATTCGTCTGGGCCTGCAAGAACTACGACGGCGACGTGCAATCGGACACGGTGGCCCAGGGCTTCGGCTCGCTCGGCCTCATGACCTCCGTGCTGCTCACTCCGGACGGCAAGACCGTCGAGGCCGAGGCCGCGCACGGCACGGTGACGCGCCACTACCGAGAGCACCAGCAGGGCAAGCCGACCTCGACCAATCCGATCGCCTCGATTTTCGCCTGGACGCAGGCCCTGAAGTATCGCGGCACGTTCGACGACACGCCGGAGGTGGTGAAGTTCGCCACCGCACTCGAGAAGGTCTGCGTCGAGGCCGTGGAGAGCGGCAAGATGACCAAGGACCTCGCGCTGCTGATCGGCATGAACCAGGCCTACCTGACCACCGAGGAGTTCCTCGCCGTGCTCGACGGCAACCTCAAGACCCAGATGGCCAGCTGGTAGGCGTCGTTTGATCGTCGCGGGCGCCGACGGTTGCCGCACCGGCTGGGTGGTCTGCCGACGCGACGGCAACGGCGCCCTGGACATAAGAGTCGTGAAGACCCTCGCGGAGGCCTGCGAGGGTCCGTCCATTCTGGCCGTCGACATGCCGATCGGCCTCGCCGACATGCCGCGGCCCGGCCGCACCTGCGAACGCGAAGCCCGCGCCCTCCTGCCCGGCAAGACCAGCTCGGTATTCCCCACGCCATGCCGGCCGGCCCTCGCCTGCACCACGCATGCCGAGGCCAACGCCGTCAGCAAGACAATGGGTGTGGGGCTGACCCGGCAGACCTTTCATCTCTTTCCGAAGATGCGCGAAGTAGACGCCCTGATGCGCGGCAACGAGGCTCTGCATCCCATCATCCACGAAGCGCATCCGGAACTGGCCTTTGCGCGCATGAACGGCGGCAAGCCGGTGCTCAGCAGGAAGCGCCGCCCGGAGGGATTTGCCGAGCGCCTGGAGTTGCTCGCACGCCACGGCTTCTCCTGGGAGCCGCGATCGCTCCCCGGCGCGGCCCGCGACGACGTGCTCGATGCCATCGCCGTCTGCCGCACGGCCCTGCTGATCGCACAAGGTGCAGCGACGCGCCTGGGACCGGAGCAAGAGCGTGACCGCTACGGCCTGCCAATGAACATCTGGTTCTAAGACGCTGTTTAAAATGGCTTTTTCGAAGAACAGGCGGCCACAGCGCCCCGGAGACGGCCACCACGGGCCCTGATTCCGGAGGGTGCGACATCCGTTTCATTTATTTCGTTTATTTCGTACGTTTCGTTTATTGACCAGGATTCCGATTTTCAACGGCCTGCTGGAGCGCGGGACGCACCCGGTCTCCCGTCGGGCTGCGTCTCGACGCTCCCTGATGCGTCGGTTAGTGCGAGAGCAGCACCGGCAGGCGAAGGTCGGCGAACACACCCGTGGTTGCGCCGCCGAGAACGAAGTCGCGGAGGCGGGAATGGCCGAAGCCTCCCATCGCAAGCATCTGCGCCCCCTCCGCCAGGGCCTTCTCCTGCAACGCCTGGGCAATCGTCTTTTCGCCGAGAGTGATTTCGATGGGATGTGCCTTCACCCCCCGCTTCTCCAGCGAGGATGCAAGAAGGCTGGCGAGAGCTGCTCCAGCCAGAGGCTTCTCGTCGCCGACCGTCAACACCGTGACGCGACCACCGTCTGCCAGAAGGGGAAGGGCATCGCCGAGCGCGCGGGCGGCGACCCGGCTTGCATCCCACGCGATCGCGATATGGTCCAGCTTGGCGGCCGGCCGGGCGGAACTCGGCACCAGAATGGCTGGCCGACCGGATCCGAATACGACGGCCTCGATCAGATGCTGGGCGGAAGCCTCTTCCCTGGACCAGGGAAGCACCGCCAGGTCGTAGTATCGAGCCTCGGCGGCAGCCGCATCGAGGAGGCCGCTCAGAAGGATCTTCCGGCTGGTGCAGTTGACGGCGGGAGGAGCCCCGAGCCCGCCTATCAGGCTCTGGAGGCGGGCGCATTCGGACTTGCTCTTGTCTTCGGCCGCCTGAACCAGACCGGGAATATCGATCAGCAGGCTGGCCAACGGCGACGGCACCCGTGGAATGTCGACGGAGAAGGTCGTGACCTCGAGCGCGCCTCCCAGTGCCATGGCGAAGCCGGCAGCCGCCAGGACGGCCTCCTCTGCGACCGCTTCCGGATAGGTCGCCAACGGCATGTAGGTCCTGCGGGTCGTGATCATGTTGCTTCTCCAGTTGACTGCCCCGAGCGTGAGGAGCGGCCGACCACCCAACCTCACACGCTGTGCAATTCTGGAGAAGGACCGCGCGCCTGCCCTTGATCTGGGTCAACCGTGGAGGCCGGACGTTCGCCCGTTCAATGGTAGATGAAGAGCGGAACCGGAGCGTTGTCGAACAGGTGCCGGGTCGTGGAGCCGAAGAGAATCTCCCGGAAGCCACGATGACCGAAGGCCCCCATGACGAGCAACCTTGCACCCGTCTCCGAAGCGCGCTTCATCAGGACATCGGCCGGATTCGCTGTCGTTGCAATCGCCTCGAGGTCGGCATCGACATCATGCAGCGCGAGGAACGAACGGGCTCGCTCGGCAACGGACAGGGCGGCCGGTTGGTCACGCCCGATCGACAGGATGCGAGCGCCGGAGGATCCGAAAATCCCCATCAGCGTCGCCACCTGCAAGGCCTTCGCGGCCGGTGCGCTTCCATCGTAGGCCACGAGGACGGGCCCCTTCTCGACCCACTCGGGACCGCTCACCACGACCGGACGGGATCCCTTCGCGATGATGTGGTGAACGAGGGGCGTCACGCCCTCGACCGCCTCGAGATGAAACTCGGCATCCCGGCCGGTCACGACGAGGTCGCACGTCTCGATCATCCGAAGCAATCCCTCGCGCACATCCGCTTGCAGCGTGGAGCACACGGCGTCCATGCCCTCGTCGGCCAGGGAGCGCCGGAACTCGTCCGGCAGTTCGGTGATTCTCGCGCGCCGCTCGTCCGCCAGCTTCTTGCGATGCTGCAACCGGTCGTAGGCGTGTTGCACCCCGCCGATCGGGACCGGCTCGACGCGATCGAGGTCGCTGACATCCAGTGCGGTCACACCTCTCACCTGGGCGCCGCACTGTCGAGCCAGCGCAACTGCGAGCCCCCTGGCGGCGACGGCGGACGGCGTGTCATCGACGGTGACGAGAATGGAACGCATGCGACCCCTTTCCCTCTTCGCTTTCACGCTAAAGAGACGGCCGGACCCCGGCATTGACTTGCATCAACACTGCGTCCGCACGACCGGGACGCAATTTGCCCTACTCCGGCTTGATACCGGCGGCCTGAAGTACCGGTACCCAGATCGGCTCCTGAATCTTCAACCAGTCGGCCAGCTGCTCCGGCGTGCCACCCATGGCGACGAAGCCGCGCTTTGCGAGGTCCGCCTTCTGCTCCGGCGTCGCCACGGCGGCGTTCAGCGACTGGTTCAACCGGGCGATGACAGCCGACGGCGTGCCTGCGGGCGCGAGCAGCGTGTAGACGATCGTGCCGTCGACATCGCCCGCTCCCAGCTCCTTGAAGGTCGGGATCGTCGGCGCGACAGAGGAGCGTTCGAGCGAGGCCATTGCATAGGGTTTGAGCTTCCCGGCCGCGATCTGCGGCGCGACGCTGGTGATGCTCGACATGCCGAGCTTGATGTGGCCGCCCAGCAGGTCGGTCACCAGCGGGCCGGTCCCGCGGAACGGTACGTGCGTCAGCCGGATGCCGTTCAGCATCGCGAACTGCTCGGTCGACAGGTGCATCGGCGTGGTCAGGCCCGCCGTACCATACTGCACCGACCCGGGTGCCGCCTTCGCCGCTGCGATGATCGCCTTGAGGTCCGGCCAGGGCGCGTCGTGGCTGCCCACCAGAACGGATTCCTGCTTGGCGATGAAGCCGATCGGCACGAAGGCCGTCTTCGCATCGAAGCCCAGCTTGGCCACGATGTGGGGATAGAGCGGCAGGTTGTTCGCGCTTACCACCAGCCAATGACCGTCCGCCGGCTGCTTGGCCACGAACTCGTGGGCGATGCTGCCGCCGCCGCCCCCCTTGTTGTCGACGATCACCGTGCCGCCCAGCGCCTTCTGCATCGGCTCCTGGATGGCCCGCACCAGCGCGTCCGTGCCGCCGCCGGGCGGAAACGGCACGACGATATGGACGGGCTGCGACGGGAAGGTCTGAGCCTGCGCCGCCGGGACCCCGCCCGCCGCAAGGGCGGCGAGCGGGAGTTTGAGTACGGTGCGCCTCTGGATCATCGGTCGGTCGAGCTTCTCACGGCCGCGGCACCGCCGCCGACATCGATCTTCTGACCGGTGTCGGTGACCTTGCCATTGTCGTTCTTGAACACCTGCAGGTTCTTCTCGTTCATGTTCTGAACGACGATGACCGAGCCGTCGCGCGAGAAGGACGCTCCCTGCGACCAGCCGCCGATCGGCGCCTCGCCGGTCTTGGTCAGACCCGCGCCGTCGAGCCTGTAGAGCACGAGCATCCCGTTGGGCTTGTGTTGCGGTGCATCCTTGGGCCGCGTCGAGCCGGCATGCGCGACCCCCGCGATCCAGCGGCCATCGCTCGACATGATCATGCCCTCGAGATTCTCATGACCGATGTCGGCGGTACCCACGATCTTGCCGCTGGCGAGGTCGATCACGGTGAGGATGCCGTTGGCCTTCGGATCGCCGAGGCTGGCCACGACGGCGGTCTTGCTGTCGGGCGTCACCGAGACGGCATAGGGGCGCGGTGCCACATCGAGCACCGAAGACGAGCTGACGTTGTCGCCGCCCAGCTTCATCAGCTCGACCTTGGCGTCGCCATTTCGGGTCACCACGCCGGTCGCACCGTCCGGCGACACAGCCATGTGGCTGAGCAGCGTCTTGGCGTCCATCAGCGGCACGGTCTTGACCAGCTTCACGTCCTTGCCGTCGATCGACAGGATCGAGATCGATCCGGCCATGCGATTGGCGACAAAGGCGCGCTTGCCGTCCCTGGTGATCGAGATGCCGGCAGCGCCCGCCCCGGTATTCAGCGTGCCGAGAATCTTGCGGTCCTTGAGATCGACGACGGTCACGCGATCGTCGGGGACAAGCTTGGTCGGATCGGCGGGATCGAGCTTCGACGAGGAGGCGATCAGCGCAATCGACTCGTCCGGCGTGATCGCCACCGAAAGCGGTGGCCCGACCACGCTGCCCGGCACGTTCGACACGGTGCCCACGACCTTCACCGGCAGGGCGCCGAGATCCATGATCGTGATGGTGTCGGGCGGCGGATTGGCGACGTTCTTGTTGACGCCGTTTTCCTGGGTGATCTTGTGATCGTTCGAGGAAACGGCGATCTGTGCATGCGCCTGAACGGCGCCGAGACTCAACGCTACGAAAACGCCCGAAATGACCGTGATTCGCATGGGAGTTCCTCCTCGGCCCGCTCCTGTAGCCGGAGCATTCTGCCGTCGGGAACCCTACCGCCTCGCCCTGGCGCGCGAAATCAAATTTCCGTTGCTGTCCAGAGTGTCAGACCATTCCGAGAGCGTGCTTATAGACGTCGAGAAGCGTCTCGGCTTCCGCGCGATCGGAGGCGTCCATGGAGCGAAGCGACACGATCTTGCGCATGGTCTTCACGTCATAGCCGACGCCCTTGGCCTCGCTGTAGACGTCCTTGATATCGCCGCCAATGGCCTTGCGCTCTTCCTCGAGCTTCTCGATACGCTCGATGAAACTCTTCAGGCGGTCGGCCGAGATCGGGCCCGCTTTGGTCTTCTTGGAAATCGCGCTTCCGTCCGGCATGTCCAACTACTCCATGGTCCGACCGGCAAGACCATAGAAGCGACCACCATGTCCACTCAATTACATCGACGCGCTGAAACGTGGGGATAACGGGGACGATAGCTGGCGCAGGACACTCTATGCACGGGCCGGGAACTGTGTTCGCCAATGGTGCGCAACGTCGATGCCGCGGCAGAACCAGACCCCTTCACGGCCGGTCGCATGCTGCAGGAACTTGACGAGCCCGCCCGCGCGGCCCGGCCGTCCGATCAGCCGGTCATGCAGGCCGATCGACAGCAGCTTCGGTGCGCCCGCCGCCCCCTCCTCGTAGAGGAAGTCGAAGGCGTCGCGCATGTATTCGAAGAAGTCCTGGCCGGTCGAGAAACCGGAGTTCGCGTCGAAGCGATTGTCGTTGGCTTCGTACGAAT
>CAIYWM010000679.1 GCA_903929895.1 uncultured Alphaproteobacteria bacterium | reverse complement strand
GCTCGTCGGGATTGTGCGGATAGGCCTTCCAGTCGGCGACCCTCTTGCGGAAGGCATCGTCGTACACGCCGCGCGAGAAGTTGGACTAGACCTGATAGGTGAAGGTCGAGGCCAGATAGCAGACCTTGGCCTGCGGCTTGCCGACCTGCGGCCGCACGAAGAATGGGATGACGTCGCGGTGCGTCCCGCAGGAGAGCTGCATGCCATAGACACCGCTCTTCATTTCCTTGGGGATGGTGAAGCTGAAATCGTCAAGCCAGCCGCAATCGTGCAGGTCGTCGTCGTGGAAATGGATCGCCGCGTAATGATGCGGCGCGCGGCGCCAGTCGCGCTCGGCGCCGGTCCAGGCCGAGCCCTTCATCGCGCGGGTCGGCAGGTTGACCAGCGTGCCGTGCAGGCCGTTCGGGCCGGTATCCTCGATCTCCATCGAGTCCATGCGGCGCGTGAAATCCCAGGCCGCGAAGCCCTGGATGCGCGGCGCCTCGATCTTGCCGTTGAAGCAGCGACGGGCCGGCCGGTCGGTCGCCGGCTCCGCGCCGATCATCACCGGGGCGGCGGCCTCCAGGGCAGGAGACGACACCTTGCCACTCGCCTCGCCCTCGTCATCGGTGCCGTAGGCGCGCGCGAGCGGCTGCTGGCCGACGCGCAGCACACCGGTCTCGGGATCGGCGCTGGCCCAGACGCGATACCAGATGCGCGCCCGCAGCTTCTTGCCCACCACGATGCGATCCGTGCCGGTTTCCAGCGCCATGCCGTCGGGCGTCAGCACCAGCGCGAATCCTGCGCCCGTGGCGGCATCGCGGCGCGAGATCACGGTCTGCGGCCCGTCCTCGGGAAGGGTCGGCCAGATCAGCGCCTCGACCTGGAGCGCCCCGGGCAGTTCGACGTCCTTCGCCCCCTCGACCAACCCGTAGGAACCGGGCCAGGCCTGCTGGATCCGTGAGGCGAAGCGGCCGTCGAACAGGTCGGACAGGTCCTCGAGCTTCGGCGGCGGTCCGCCGGGGTTGGGATCGCCGCGCACGATGCGGACCAGCATGGCGTGATAGGGGGTCGGTCCCGCGCTCGAGATCTTGAAGCTGATCTTCTCGCCGCTCCGTACCGAGATGCGATCTGTGTACCCAATCAATGCTGCGGTCACATTTAACTCCCAATTGGCGGACGATATAGTCGCCCGAACTAGGGAGCTTCGCCATGACCAATAAGACAATCGCCAGGATGATCGGACGCCGCGGCCTGATCGCGGGCGCGGTCGCCGTTCCTCTCGCTGCCCCGATGCTGGCTCGCCACGGCTGGGCGCAGACGACCTATCCCAACAAGCAGGTCCGCGTCGTCGTGCCCTTCGCACCGGGCGGAACGACCGACCTTCTGGGCCGCATCGCCTCGGCACACCTCCAGGAAGTCTGGGGCCAGACCTTCGTGGTCGACAACAAGAGCGGCGCCGGCGGCAATGTCGGGGCCGAGATCGTCGCCAAGTCCCCGGCCGACGGCTACACGCTGCTGCTCGGCACGGTGGGCACCGCCGTCACCAACCAGTTCCTCTACAAGAACATGCCCTACGACAGCGTGAAGAGCTTCGCGCCGGTCGCGCTGTTCGGCGAGGTTGCCAACGTGCTCGCCGTGCATCCCGACATGCCGGTCAAGACGGCCAAGGAATATGTCGAGTATTGCAAGAAGCAGGGCCCCAACAAGGTGAGCTTCGGCTCGCCGGCGATCGGCGGTACCGGTCACCTGGCGATGGAGTATTTCCAGTCGCTCGCGGGCTTCAAGGCCGAACATGTCGTCTATCGCGGCAGCTCGCTGGTGCTGAAGGACCTGCTGGCCGGGCACATTCCCAGCACGATGGACAACCTGCCGCCCTACCTGCCGCACATTCAGTCCGGCACGCTGCGGGCGTTGGGCGTCAGCTCGGGCAAGCGCTGGTTCTCGCTGCCGGACACGCCAACCATCGCCGAGCAGGGATTCGCGGGCTTCGATGCGGCGCCCTGGTGGTACGTGGCGGCACCGGCCGGCACGCCGCCGGAGATCGTGAAGAAGCTTTCCGACGAGCTGGTGAAAGCCTCCAAGTCTCCCGACGTCATCAAGAAGATCCGCGACGCCGGCGCTGCCGAGCTGGGCGGCTCCTCTGAGGACCTCTCCAAGCACATGACCGCCGAGTACGCGAAGTGGAAGAAGGTGGTCGAGGCCGCCAAGCTGGAGCCGCAATGAGCCGTTCTCATCTGAAGGGAAAGATCCAGACCGTCCTCGGGCCGATCGAGCCCGAGCGACTGGGGCGCACGCTGATGCACGAACACGTGCTCTGCGACATCCGCCCGCCCGGCACGCGCTCCGACAACGATCTCGGCCCCGAGATCACCCTGGAGAATGTCTGGCAGATCAACTACGGCCACGGCATCAAGCGCGCCGGCCGCAAGTACATGCTCGACCTCGAGGACATCGCCACCCGCGAGGTGGCGATGATGAAACACGAGGGCGGCGACGCCATCGTCGAACTGTCCTGCGGCGGCCTCTCGCCCGATCCCAACGGCCTGCGCCGCATCGCGGCCGGCACCGGCGTGCACCTGGTGATGGGCTGCGGCTATTACGTGAACGACTATCAGGATCCTAGGAATCACGACCGCACCGTCGAGGACTTCGCCGCCGAGATGATCGGCCAGATCCACGATGGTGCCTGGGGCACCGACGTCTGTGCCGGCATGATCGGCGAGATCGGCTGCCAGGCGCCGTGGACCGACACCGAGAAGCGCGTGATGCAGGGCGCCTTCATCGCCGCAAGCGAGACCGGCGCCGCGATCAACGTCCATCCCGGCCGCGATCCCGACCAGCCGCAGGAGATCGCCGACTTCGCCAAGGCGGCCGGCTTTCCGACCGAACGCATCGTCATCAGCCACATCGACCGCACCGTCTTCGACGAGCCGCGTCTGCTGAAGCTGGCCGACTCCGGCGTGACGGTCGAGTTCGACCTGTTCGGCCAGGAATCGAGCTACTACGGCCTCTCCGATATCGACATGCCCAACGACGCGACGCGGCTCAAGCTGATCCGCGCGCTAATCGAGGCCGGCCATCTCGAACGCGTCGTGATCAGCCACGACATCTGCTACCGCACCCGCCTCGCGAGCTTCGGCGGCCACGGCTACGGCCACATCTTTCGCAACGTCGTGCCGATGATGCAGAAGCGCGGCTACAGCGAGGCCGAGATCGATGCGATCCTGGTCGGCAATCCGCGGCGGCTGCTGACGTTCGTGTGAGGAGGGGAAGCGAAAGGTCCCTCACTTCGTTCGGGATGACAATTTTTCTGGGGTTGGCGCTGTGCGTCGATACAGAAACGCTGTCATCCCGAACGAAGTGAGGGACCTTTCCCCCTTTCATAGTCAAAACGTCAGCGGATACTCCGCCTCGGCCGTGTAGATCGGCCCGCCGCGGCCGGTGCGACTCGAATAGAGCGCGAAATGCTCGGCCACCCACGGTTCCAGACGGAACGTGCCGTGGCTCGCCATGAACTGCGCGATGTGATGGCCGGTCTCGCCGCCGGCGGGGAAGCGCGCCAGGGTGACGTGCGGGCGATACTTGCGGCGGTCGACCTCGATACCGCAGTTGCGCGCGACGGTGGTCACCTTCTGCTGCAGCCAGTCGAGCCGCTCGCTGCGTTCGACGAGGGCGACCAGCGCGCGCGGCTGCTTGCCGTTGCTGAACTGGTCGACGCCGGCGATCGCCAGCGAAAACGGCGGGCCGGCGATGTCGGCCAGCTCCTCCTCGAAGTCGCGCATCGTCCCGCCCTGGACCTCGCCCGCGAAGCAGAGGGTGACATGCAGGTTCTCGGCCGGCACCCAGCGCGCGTCGGGCACGCCCGATTGCAGCGCCGACAGGTCCTCCGCGATCTCGTCAGGGACGGGCAGGGCGACGAACAGACGCGGCATCGTCGAGATTCTTCGTAACGAAAGGAAGGATGCGTTCGACGATGACGTCGACGCCTTTGGCGTTGGGATGGATGCCGTCGGGCTGGTTGAGCGCGGGGTCCTGGGCCACGCCGTCGAGGAAGAAGGGATAGAGCGGCACGGCGTGCTTGTCGGCGAGCTTCTTGTAGATCCCGTCGAACTGCTTGACGTATTCCGGGCCGAAGTTGCGCGGTGCCATCATGCCGACCAGCCAGACCGTGGTGCCAGCCTGTTTCAGTTTGCCGATGATGGCGTCGAGGTTCTTTTCGGTGCTGGCGGGATCGAGCGCGCGCAGCATGTCGTTGCCGCCCAGCTCGACCAGCACGATGTCGGGCTTGTCGGCCATCATCCAGTCGATGCGCTCGAGGCCGCCCATCGTCGTGTCTCCGGAGACGCCATGATTGATGACGGTTACGTTGCGGCCCTTGTCCTTCAGCGCCGCCTGCAGGCGGTTGGGAAAGGCCTGGGCCGGGGCGAGGCCGTAGCCCGCGGCCAGGCTGTCGCCCAGGATCGCGAGCTTGACCGGCTCGGCCCCCGTTTGCCCGATTTGTGCATGGACCGTCGAGGGCGCCATTGAGCCCGCAAGGCACAGGATCAGCGCCACGAATGCCACGATCCGTGAATTGACCGTCGCCGTAAAACCACCATATCGAGTTTGCAGTTTCATTCCTTGCCTGTCCCAGGAGCCCGCTTGGCCGAGCCGCTTCCCATCGCACAGTTTCCGATCGTTCGCCTGACCGACGTGCATCTCGACATGGCGAGCGATGCCGGCACGGTCAATATCCTGCGTGGCATCACGCTGGACATCGCGGCCGGCGAGATTACGGCGGTGGTGGGGCCGTCGGGCGCCGGCAAGTCGAGCCTGATGATGGTGGCGGGCGGGCTGGAGCGCGCAACCTCCGGCAAGGTCGAGGTCGCCGGCAACGATCTCGGGCCCATGGGCGACGACGACCGGGCGAGGCTGCGGCGCGACCATATCGGCATCGTGTTCCAGGGCTTCCATCTCATTCCGACTATGACGGCGCACGAAAACGTGGCGTTGCCGCTCGAGTTCGCCGGCCGTTCCGATGCGTTCGAGTTGGCGGAGACGGCGCTGAAGCGTGTCGGGCTCGGCCGTCGCATCGGCCACTATCCTGCGCAATTGTCCGGCGGCGAGCAGCAGCGCGTGGCAGTCGCCCGCGCCTTCGTCGGCCGGCCGAAACTGATGCTGGCCGACGAGCCGACCGGCAATCTCGACGGCGCCACCGGCCGGCAGGTGATGGATCTCCTGTTCGAGGTCGCGCGGGCCGACAACACGACGCTGATCCTGATCACGCACGACATGGGCCTCGCCGAGCGGTGCGACCGCGTGCTGCGCATCGCCGACGGCCTGCTGGTCGCGGACGATCGCCTGCGCGCGCTCGCCGCGCAGTGACGGCGTCCGCATGAGCCTCGCCTTCCGCCTCGCGCGCCGCGAGATGCGCAGCGGCCTCGGCGGCTTCCGCCTGTTCATCGCCTGCCTGGCGCTGGGTGTCGGCGCGATCGCCGCGATCCTGTCTTTCAGCCGCGCCATCGAGGAAGGGTTGCGCGCCGACGCGCGCGAGATCCTGGGCGGCGACGTCGCGATCTCGCTGCTCTACCGCGAAGCGACGCCGGAGCAGATCGCCTTCATGCGCGAGCAGGGCGAGTTCGTGCGCTGGCTCGACAGCCGGGCCATGGCGCGACCGACCAAGCCCGACGGCCGCCCCACCCTGGTGCAGCTCAAGGCTGTCGAGCCGGCCTATCCGCTCTACGGCAAGGTTGGCATGGCCGATGACGGCACCCTCGCCAACGCGCTGGGCAAGCGTGATGGCATCTGGGGCGCCGCGGTCGAGGAATCGGCGCTGCGCCGCATGAACATGGCGCCGGGCGACATGCTGAAGGTGGGTGACACGGCGGTCGAGGTGCGCGGCATCATCGCGCGCGAGCCCGACCGCGGGCTGAACGCCTTCGCCAGCCTGGGGCCGCGGCTGATGATCCCCCTGGACGCCGCGCTGGAGGCGGGACTGGTCCAGCCGGGCAGCCTGCTCACCTGGGAATACCGCCTGCGACTGCCGCCCGGCCGTTCCGACCGCGCGGTCATCGCGGCCCTGAAGGCCCGCTTTCCCGAGGCCGGCTGGCGGGTGAGGGGCCTCGACGATGCCGGTGGCGGCATCCGCTTCTGGCTCGACCGGCTGACGCAGTTCATCGGCCTGATCGGTCTCGCCTCGCTGCTGGTCGGCGGGGTCGGCGTGGGCAATGCCGTCTCGAGCTTCCTCGCCGCGCGGCTGCGCACCATCGCGACCCTGAAGTGCCTGGGCGCGCCGGAGCGGCTGGTCTTCACCACCTACTTCATCCAACTCGCCGCCCTGACGGCCCTGGGCGTCGGCATCGGCCTGGTGATCGGCGCGGCCCTGCCGTTCGTGGCCCAGTCGGCGATCGCCGACGTGCTGCCGGTCCGGGCGCGGGTCGCGATCTACGCCGGACCGCTGGCGACCGCCGCGGGATTCGGCCTGCTGGTCTCGCTCCTGTTCGCCCTGGTGCCGTTGATGCGCGCCCGCAGCGTCTCGGCGGCAACGCTGATGCGCGGCGCCGTGGTTCAGCAGGGCGGCCGGCTGGCCTGGCGCGATGCGCTGGCGATCGCCGCCGTCGCGGTCGCGCTGGCGGCCTTTACGATCTTCACCGCCGACAGCCGCCGGATCGCCGCCTATTTCGTGCTGGGCTCGGTCGGTGCCTTCATCGCCTTTCCTCTGTTGGCGCGGCTGCTGATGTTCGGCGCTGCCAGGATCGGCAAGCCCAGGTTCGCCGCGCTGCGGCTGGCGCTCGCCAACCTGCACCGGCCGGGCGCGCCGACGCCGATCGTCATGCTCTCGCTCGGCCTCGGCCTCACCGTGCTGGTGGCGACCGCCCTGATCGAGGGCAATCTGCGCGAGCAGCTCACGCGGCGCATTCCCAGCGACGCGCCGGCCTTCTTCTTCGTCGACATCCAGTCGAGCCAGATGCCGGCCTTCGAGAAGGCGATCGCCGGCATTCCCGGCGCCGGTCCGCTCGACAAGGTGCCGTCCTTGCGCGGCCGCATCGTCAAGATCGGCGGCAAGCCGGTCGGCGAGGTCGCGGTGCCGTCCGACGCGCGCTGGGCGGTCGAGGGCGACCGCGGGGTGACTTATTCGGCGACGCCGCCCGAGGGCTCCCGCATCGTCGCCGGCGAATGGTGGCCGGCCGACTATCGCGGGCCGCAGCTCATCTCCTTCGACGAGAACCTGGCCAACCAGTTCGGCCTGAAGCTGGGCGACAGCATCACCGTGAACATCCTGGGCCGCGACATCGAGGCGAAGATCGCCTCGCTGCGGCGCATCGAATGGACGACGCTGTCCATCAACTTCGTGTTCGTCTACTCGCCGGGCACGCTCGACAAGGCGCCGCATACCTTCCTCGCGACGGTGAAATCGACGCCGGAGGCGGAGGAGGCGATCTTCAAGGCCGTCACCGACCAGTTCCCCAACGTCACCGTGGTGCGCATCCGCGACGCCATCGAGACGGCGGCCGGCGTGCTGGGCAATATCGGGTTGGCCAGCCGGGTGATCGGCTTCCTCAGCATCCTGGCCGGCGTGCTCGTGCTGGCGGGGGCCATGCTCGCCACCCAGCGCCGCCGGGTCCACGAGGCGGTGGTGATGAAAGTCCTGGGCGCCACCCGGGCCCGCATCGCCGGGACCTTCGCCTGGGAGTTCGCCTTCCTGGGCCTCGCCACCGCCGCGGCGGCCCTGGGGGTAGGGACTCTGGCCGCCTACCTGGTGGTGCGCCGGATCATGAACCTCGAATGGACGTTCCTGCCGACCGTCGCGGTGGCGGTCGCCCTGGGCGCCATGGCTCTGACCCTGGCCTTTGGCCTGGCGGGAACTTTGGCGGCATTGCGGCAGAGGCCGCTTGCCTTGTTGCGCAACGAATGACCTAATCGTTACAGGGGGCGGGCAAATTTGGGTTCTCGAACCGACTCTTGGCTATTGATTCAGTCGCGATGTAACCCCAGATTACCCGTCGGAGGGGCTCGGCAAACGAGGCCCCCTTGGAGGCTTGAAACCAGATGGTAAATCCGAACTTCGGCACCTTTAATCGCGCCGGCACCGTTGCCGACCAGGCGTCGTTCGATGTCGGTCTGCGCGCCCACATGGTGCGCGTGTACAACTACATGGCTTCGGGGCTCGCACTGTCGGGCATCGTGGCCTTCGGCCTGTTCAGCTCGCCGGAACTCGCGGGGATGTTCTTCCAGCTTCAGTCGGGCCGCGTCGTTGGCCTGAACGTGCTGGGCTGGGTCGCGATCTTCGCTCCGCTCGGCCTGCTGCTGCTCGTGTCGTTCCGCGCCGCTCAGATGAGCACCGGGGCAGTACAGGCGGTCTACTGGACGGTCACGGCATTGATGGGCGTTAGCCTGTCGCTGCTGCTGTTCCGCTACACCGGCGCCAGCGTCGCGCGCACCTTCTTCGTGACGGCCGCCGCCTTCGGCGCGCTCAGCCTCTACGGCTACACGACGAAGCGTGACCTCACGGCGATGGGCAAGTTCCTGTTCATGGGCGTGATCGGCCTCGTTCTGGCCGGTATCGTCAACATGATCTGGCCGTCGGGCACGATGAGCTTCATCATCTCGGCCGCCGGCGTGCTGATCTTCTCGGGCCTGATCGCCTACGACACCCAGAAGATCAAGGAACAGTATGCCGACGCCTGGGGTACCGACACGGCCGAGAAGGTCGCGGTCTTCGGGGCGCTCAGCCTGTACCTGGACTTCGTCAACCTGTTCCAGTTCCTGATGAGCTTCCTCGGCCAGGAACGCGAGTAGCCCT
>CAIYWM010000678.1 GCA_903929895.1 uncultured Alphaproteobacteria bacterium | reverse complement strand
GCTTGAAGAACGAGGTTCCGAAGTTGCGGTCGGTCAGCAGCATCGTGATGGCGCCGGCGAGGACGGGCAGCGCCAGCAGCAGCAGGAACGCCGTGACCAGCACCGACCAGGCGAACAGCGGCATGCGGTGCAGGGTCATGCCCGGCGCGCGCATGTTCAGGATGGTGGTGATGAAATTGATCGCACCCAGGATCGACGAGGCGCCCGCGATGTGCAGCGAGAAGATCGCCAGGTCCATGCCGGCGCCCTGGTTGATCGTGAGCGGCGGATAGATCGTCCAGCCGGTTCCCACGCCACCGCCGATCAGCGCCGACATCAGCAGCAGGATGAAGGCCGGCGGCAGCAGCCAGAAGCTGATGTTGTTCATGCGCGGGAACGCCATGTCGGGCGCGCCGATCATGAGCGGCACGAACCAGTTGCCGAACCCGCCGATCAGCCCCGGCATGACCACGAAGAACACCATGATCAGGCCGTGCGCGGTCACGATCGTGTTCCAGAAGTGGCCGTCCGGCGTGCCGTCCGCACCGTTGAAGTACTGCACGCCCGGCTGCATCAGTTCGAGGCGCATGTAGACGGAGAAACCCGCTCCGATCAGCGCAGCGAAGATCGAGAAGACAAGGTACATCGTGCCGATGTCCTTGTGATTGGTGCTGTACAGCCACCGCTTGATGCCGGTGGGAGTGTGGTCGTCATGCCCGTGGGCGGTGTGGTCGTGGGCGGCGCCGTGCGCGGTGGCCATTCTTGATCTCCTGCGGCGAAGCGCTTAGCGGGTGGCGGGAGTGGTGGCGGCGGAAGCGACGTCGGTCGCGGGCGCGAGCCCGGCGGCCTTCTTCTTGTCCGCCACCCACTTGTCGAAGTCGGCCTGGGACACCACGCGAACGCCGATCGGCATGAAGCTGTGGTTCTGGCCGCAGATCTGCGAGCACTGGCCGAAGTAGAGGCCCTCTTCCTTGACGCTGATCCAACCTTCGTTGAGGCGACCGGGGATCACCGTCTTCTTGACGCCGAAGCCCGGAACCGTCCAGCCGTGCATGCTGCCGCCCTCGGCGGTGCCGATGATGCGCACCACGGTGTTCGCCGGGATCACCATTTCCTCGTCGACGGCGAGCAGGCGCGGCACCTGCGGCTTGGTCTTGGCGCGGTCGGCCTCGTTCAGCATGCGGCTCTCGACCGTGAAATTGCCCTGGTCGGGGTAATTGTAGGACCAGTACCACTGGTGACCGGTGACCTTGATGGTCAGCGCCGCATCCATGGCCTTATCGCTGTAGTAGAGCAGGCGGAACGACGGGATGGCGATCACGACCAGGATCAGGATGGGGATGATCGTCCAGGCGATCTCGAGCCCCGTATGATGGGTCACGGTCGTCGGTGTCGGGTTACGACCGGCATGGAAGCGCCAGACGGCGTAAACCAGCAGCAGCAGCACGAAGATACAAATCGCGGTGATGATGACCAGCAGCACGTCGTGCAGCGATTCCACCCGCTCCATGATCGGCGTGTAGGGCGGCGGGAAGTTCAGCTGCCAATCGTGCGGCACACCGATGACTTTCTGCGCCTGGGCCGGCGCAGTCAGGCCGAATCCGGCCATTGTCGCCAACAGTCCAATGACGCCCAATACACGCTTAACGACCATGCATCCGTCCCCTCGGCGGTTCAGATCCGGCAGGCTTTTCCGACCCGCAAAATCCCCCGCATTTCAAACGGGTTAGTACCAGATATAGCCGTGGGTGGTAACGGGTTTTCACCCCCGGTCGGTATGTGGCGGCCAGTCGCAGCCGCGCCCGCAACGGCACATGACGCAGGTGCAGCAAACCGCTCCGGCGGCGCCCCGAAGTTGCCGCTTGTCTTTCGAAAGCCGGCCTATAAGGTCCCGCCGGCCGCGGCAGGACCGCGGAATCGCCTAAGGAAATCGTCATGCGGCTTGCCATTCTGACGCCCGTCCTTGCCGTCATTCTCATGTTCGCAGGAGCAGCCTCCGCCATGGATAAGGAAAATACCCTCTATATCGACCTGAAGGATGGTCGCGTCGTCATCGAGATGCGCCCCGACCTCGCCCCCAACCACGTCGCCCAGATCAAGAAGCTGGCGCGCGAGGGCAAGTACGACGGCGTGGTCTTCCACCGCGTGATCGACGGCTTCATGGCGCAGACCGGCGACCCCACGGGCACCGGCACCG
>CAIYWM010000677.1 GCA_903929895.1 uncultured Alphaproteobacteria bacterium | reverse complement strand
TGGATGAACGGATCGAGCGCGCGATAGACCAAAGGCGACATGCCGATCAGAAAGCCGAGCGGAATGGCCACGAGAGCGGCGAGGCCGAAGCCCAGCAGCACGCGGCCCAGCGAGTAGGCGAGCTGGATGCCGATCCCCTTGTCGTTGCTGCCGCGCACGTAGAAGGGATCGGCGAGGTGCTTCCAGATCGTGGCGCCGATGTCGGCCGGCGTCGGCATCGCCGATTTCTGTCCGGTCGCAGCCGCGGCGCCGACCAGCTTGGCATATTCCGGGTCCATCGCCGGGCCGGTTGCCGCCGTCGGCAGGGTGGCGACCTGCCAGATGCCGACGATGGCCACGAAGATCAGCATCGACAGCAGGCCCGCCCGCAGACCGAGCGAGTTCTTCAGCATGTGCGCCACCCATGCCCCAAAGGCAAAGACCTCATCCTGAGGAGCGAGCGCAGCGAGCGTCTCGAAGGATGAGCCAAGGACACCGCGCCTGCAGCCAATCCTTCGAGACGGCGGCTGCGCAGCCTCCTCAGGATGAGGTAGGTCTTTGATCCGGCCGACAAGGTCACCGCATCAGGTCCGCTTGATGGCGAAGCTGTTCACGTAGTCGTCGGGCTTGGACGGATCGAAGGGCTTGCCCATCACCACGATCGTCTTCTTCGACGGATCGGGCGGCGTCAGGCCCATCTCCTTCATCATGTTGGCCGTGTCGGTGGCGAGATAGACCTCGGACGCGACCTTGGCATAGTCGACATCGCCCTTGAGCTGCCCCCAGCGCTTCATCTGGGTCATGATCCAGATGGCGAACTGGTTCCAGGGGAAGGGATCGAAATCGATGCGGTTGGGATCCTTCTTCACGCCGCCCAGCCCATCGGCATAGGTGCCGGTCAGGATCTGCTCCAGCACCGTCTCGGGCTGGTTCAGGTAGTTGGCCGGCGCGATCGCCTTGGCGATCTCCTTGCGGTTCTCCTGCTTGTGGGCATAGGCGGTCGCGTCGATGATCGACTTGAGCAGCGCGCGATAGCTGTTGGGATTCTGGGTCGCGAACTCCTTGCTGACGGTGAAGGCGCAGCACGGATGGCCGTCCCACAGTTCCTTGGTCAGCAGGTGGATGAAGCCGATGCCGTCGAACACGGCGCGCTGGTTGAACGGATCGGGGCCGAGATAGCCGTCGATATTGTCGGCACGCAGGTTGGCGACCATTTCCGGCGGCGGCACCGACCGGATCGAGATGTCCTTGTCGGGATCGAGCCCGTGCTCGGCCACGTAGTAGCGCAGCAGGTAGTTGTGCATCGAGTAGTCGAACGGCACGGCGAAGCGGAAGCCCTTCCAGTCCTTCGGATTGCGCTTGTCCTTGTGCTTGTTCGCCAAGGTAATCGCCTGGCCGTTGATGTTCTCGATCGCCGGCATCGTCCACGGCACCGGGTTCGAGCCGACGCCCAGCGAGATCGCGAGCGGCATCGGCGAGAGCATGTGCGAGGCGTCGTATTCCTTGGCCAGCGACTTGTCGCGGATCACCGCCCAGCCGGCCGTCTTCACGACTTCGACGTTCAGCCCCTGCTTGGAATAGAAGCCCATCGGATGGGCCATGATGATCGGGGTCGCGCAGGTGATGGGGATGAAGCCGACCTTGAGGTCCTTCTTCTCCGGCGTCCCACCCTGGGCAAAGGCTTCGCGGGCGGCGCCGAGCGGCAGGACCGAGGAGATAGCGGCCATCGCGGTGGCCGCGCCGACCGTCTTCAGGAACTGACGACGCTGGGCATCGACCGGGAACACGGCCCGCAGGACGGCGGCATCGACCACCCGGTTCCAGCGATCCTCCTCCCCCGACGGCACGGCGGCCGCCGTCAGCCGGGCATGATCGGCCTGGGCATGGTTACCGCCGCAGCTGCAGCCGCCGCGGCCCAGCAGGGCCTTCGGGTCGAACGGATCCTTGAACATCGGTGCCTCCTCCACGTCTTGGCGCTGACGCGCTTGGAGGGTCGAAAGGCAAGTCGTGTGCCAATCGCTCACGACGTGCGAAAACCGCGGAAAATCCGGCGACCGGCGCCAATCCTGCTCAATTTTTCGGCAGATTCTCCCGACTCGTTCTGCGGAATCGCCGGATTCGAATCTTAACGTTGGGGATTAAATTCATGGAATCCCTGACTCTTTCCACGTTTTACACGGGCATTTCTTATTGCGCCGTTAGCCGTCCTTTGGCAGGCTACAGCTAGTGGGTTGTTGGGTACCCACCACGATATGTCGACCACCCGCCTCAAGAATGGCTCCTGATGGGCCGCACGGCGGAAATGGTTGGGGAGCGGGTCGAT
>CAIYWM010000676.1 GCA_903929895.1 uncultured Alphaproteobacteria bacterium | reverse complement strand
TTGACAGCTGACGGCATGGATACGACGGGATTGGAATGCTTTTTCGTCGGTGGATGTGTCAGGCGGAGATAGAGATGCGGCTGCCTGACAATGGTGATGTGCTTGTGACGCAGCACGCGAATGTCTGTCGGACGAATGAGCGTGTTCGTCATGAATAGAATGAGGTCGTAGAGCTCGGCTGTCAGCTCGACGTTGCGCGGGTTGTTCCCGTCTGCATCCGTCACCCTGAAAGTCTTTCCTACGCTTGCCCGCGCTGTGTTGTGCAGCTTGCTGTATTCGAATGAGTTAAACCAGCCGCGCGGCTTGTCGATGGTTGCCAGCTTCGGAAACGCTGGAAGCGCAATGATGACGCCCATGCGCTGAGCGTATTTCAGGATAGTCTTGATGTGGGAGAGGTGAACCTTGAGGCTGTTTGTGCTGAGCTGGCGTTCTGGCGTTGAGAGGCTCGCGATGTAGCCCGAGATTGCCTTGTAGTCGATGTCGGCAACCTCGTAGCGCTCGAAGTACGGCAACAGGTCCTTCTCGAGCCTCGCCTCGTCGAACGTTTGCTTGCTCTGGGAGATTTCACCGCGAAGGAGGCGTCCTTCGTTCTCCTTCAGGAGCCCACGGGCGCAAACCTCGAAGCCGCTCTTCTTGGTGAAGGGCAGCTTGTTCATCTTCTTGAGTTTTATCTCGGCGAAGAAGTCATGGGCGAATTTGACGGCATCGCGCTTGTCCGTCGTCTTGGTGCTGCGCCGATAGATTTTGCCGTCCTCGTAGTATCGGACGTACCAGAAGGGTGATGCTTCCATCATGTAGAGGGTGAGGGTGTTGTACCCCTTCACCTTCTGGATGGTGTCGCTAATGGGGACCGTGCGGTTCTTTTTGCTCGGGTCACCGGAGTGAATTTGAGCGCCATCAGCATCGTCAGGCATACTAAAGTTGTATAGCGTTTTCTATACAACAAGCAACCGCAACAAGCTCATATAACGTTGTATTATTGGCATTTCTCTGCTCTCGTCATCGTATTTACGAATGACGTGCTCTACCAGCTGAGCTATCGGGGCATCGGGGGCGGGTTTAAGGGAAAGGGCGCGCGGGCGCAAGGCGCTGATTCGCGCCCGGGCGCCCCCTCCCAACCGGCCCGCTTCGGCCGAAACCGAAGCATGCGGCGCGCGGGAAGGTTATAGAACCCCGCCATGACCACGCTCCTCTCGCTCCTGCCCCTCCTCCTCGTGCTGGGCCTGCTGGCCTCGGGCCGCGCCAGCGCGCTGGTCGCGGGCCTGGCGGGGCTGGCGGCCACCCTCGCCGCCTCGGCGACGCTCGTTCTTCAGGCAGAGGGGCCGGCCGCCGTGGCGCTGCTGTTCCGCCGCGAGGTGCCAGCCGGCCTGTGGCTGTCCTGGCACGTCATCGCCATCATCGTCACCGGCGTCTTCTTCCATCGCGCCACCCTGGCCCGCGGCGGCGCGCTGGGCGCCGGCACGCTCGAGGCGTCGCCGCGCCGCCTGTTCTCGGTCTGCTTCCTGCTGGCGCCCTTCGCCGAATCGGTGACCGGCTTCGGCGTGGGCTACATCATCGCGCTGGCGGCGCTGCGGCGGCTGGGGATCGGCGGCATGCCCGCCCTGCTGCTCGGCCTCTACAGCCAGTCGCTGGTACCGTGGGGCGCGCTGGCCATCGGCACCACCGTGGGCGCGACACTGGCCGGCCTGACGCCCAGCCAGCTCGGCCTCAGCTCGGCCGTGCTGCAGGTGCCGATCCACGCGATGTACCTCCTGCTCTACTGGCGCTTCGCGCGCGAGGCCGGCGTCGCGGTGCCGGCGCTGCAGAAGCTCGACGATGCGCTGTGGACGGCGCTGCTGCTGGCGCTGGTCTGGCTGGCCAACCGCTTCAGCGACGTCGAGATCGCCGCTGCCGCACCCACCGCCCTGCTGCTGGCCGTGCGCTTCTGGCGCGACGAGCGGCCCGACGCCGCCCGCCTGCGCACCACCCTGCGCACCGCCGCGCCTTATGTGGCGCTGACCCTGGCGCTCTGCGCCACCCGCCTGGTCACGCCGCTGCGCGACCTGCTGAAGCCGCTGTGGGCGCTGCGCCCGTTCGACAACCAGCCGGCCTTCGCACCCTTCTACGCGCCGGGCTTCTGGCTGCTGGCGATCGGCCTCGCCGTGGTGCTGCTGGCGCGCGCCCCGCTGACCAAGGTCGCCAAGGAAGCGGCCACCGGCGCCTGGCGCGCCTGCGCCGTGACGCTCGCCTTCGTGATCATGGCGGAGTTCTATGTCGGCTCCGGCATGGCGACCTCGATCGCCGAGGCGCTGCGCGCGGTCGCGGGACGCGGCGCGGCGCTGGGCGTGCCGTTGTTCGCGGCGGTCGGCGGCTTCCTGACCGGCAGTGGTGCTGCGGCCAACGCCATGCTGATGCCGATGGAGACGGCGCTCGCCCGCGCCCTCGCCCTCGACCCGGCCTGGATCGCCGCGGTCCAGAACTGCGTCACCGCCAACCTCACCATGCTGTCGCCGATCCGCGTCTCGATGGGCGCGGCCATCCTGGCGCTCTCGACCTCCGACGCCGCCCTTTACGGCCGCGCCTGGCCGCTCGCTTTGCCGCCGCTGCTGACCGGCGTCGCGGCGGTGTTGGTCCTGCTGGCCCTCGGAACGTGAAGGAAACCATGCGCCGATTCGCCCTGCCTCTCTCCCTCGCCTTTTCCTTCGCGACAACTGCCCTGGCCCAGGCGGACAGCCCGTCCTTCGATTGTGCCAAGGCGCGCGACGGCAGCATCGAGACGTTGATCTGCGGGGATGCCGCCCTTTCATCCCTCGATCGCAAGCTGGCCGAGGTCTATGAGGCGGCGACCCGGAAGGCCGTCAACGAACACCCGCCCACCCTGAAAGCCGAGCAGATCGGCTGGATCCGGGGGCGCAACGACTGCTGGAAGAGCAACGACAAGCGGTCCTGCGTCGAAGCCGAATACCGGCAGCGGATCGTCTCGCTCCAGGCACGCTATCGACTGGTGACCGGCACCGGTCCGGCAACCTTCTTCTGCGACGGCGACCGCCGCAACGAACTCGTCGTGACGTTCTTCCCGACGGACCCAAGGACGCTGATCGCCGAGCGCGGTGACGCGACGTCGCTGATGTATCGCGAGTCTGCCGGACCGGAGGCGAGGTATGTCGGCCGGAACGAAACCTTCATCGAGAAGGAGGGCACGGCCGTGGTGACGTGGGGATACGGCGCTCCGCCGATGCGGTGCACCCGGGCACCCTGAACAGCAAACAACGCCTGAACCGCAACCACATTCAAGGAAGAGAGCATCGCCACGGCCTGCTGAATTGCCACCTGTCGGGCCGTCAGCAATCCGGAGCGCTGGCCGCCTCCGCCAGGCTGAGCGTGGCGGCGGTGCTGGCACTGCTGGCCCTCGGGAATTGACCGAATCCGGGTTTCAACACCGGGGTGCGACGTTCGCTTCATTTGTTTCGTTTGTTTCGTTTGTTTCGATTACGGGACTCATGACGCCCTTGACCGGCCGCCCGGCCGCCGGTCATCCTTCGTTCGGTTCATGACCATACCCCGCCGCCACCTGCTCGCCGCCGGCCTCGCCGGACTCTCCGCCCTTCCCGTCGCGCGACCGGCCGGCGCCGTCATCGTGCTGGACCGCACCTGGCGTTCCGAGGGCGGGCGGCCCGGCCGCGAGAGCGAGGGCTTCCGCGCCCACGAGGCGCTGGCCGAGCAGAGCCAGTTCGCGCCCGTCATCCCGCTCTCGACCGACGGTGGCGAGGACTGGGGCATCGGCTCGGCGACGTGGCTCGGCAATTACGGCGGCAACGCCTGGGTGCTCAGCGCCTCGCATCTGTTCACGCGCGACAATTCGGTCTTCGACTTCACCTTCCGCGCGCCCGACGGCACCCTGTGCAAGGGCGACCGCCAGATCCGCCATCCGCTGTTCAACGGCAACAACGACGAGACCACCGGCTATGACGTCGTGCTGCTGCGCATCCGCGGGCCGATGAACGGCGGCGGATCGGCGCCCCTGCTCTATGGCGGCACGCGCGAGCAGGGCGCGCCGGTGGTGATGGTCGGCTACGGCGCCCGCGGCATCGGCTCAGTCGGCCAGGACGATGCCTATGAGGGCGCGTCGGGCGCCAAGGCCGCCGCCACCAACGTGGTCGATGAGGCGATGGACCTGGTGCAGCCGCCGCCGCGCACCGGCGATCGCGGCAACTGGCTGGCGGTCAAGCTGCGCCGGGAAAACGAAGGCGCCGGCCGGCTCGACGGGCTGCTGGGCTCGGGCGACAGCGGCGGCTCGCTGTGGATGCAGACGCCGGCCGGCTGGGCGGTCGTCGGCGTGAACGCCAATGGCGGCGACCGCTACGGCGATTCCTCGTATTTCGCGCGGGTATCGGGCCTGCGCCCCTGGCTCACCTCGCACGTCCCGGGGTTGCGGTTCGGCGGGTGAGCGGTGGCGCTGGCGGGTCAGCTAACCATCGCAATACAGGGAACCGTCGCAGTGCTGACTTGCTATCTCGACGATAGCGGTACCCATGATGAAAGCCCTCTCGAAACGGTGGCCGACTACATCATCTATGAAGCAGGTGGGCAGCATTTGAGCTCGACGCTGAACTGATCTGCGAGAAGCTAGATTTCACTGGTAGACCGCTGCATGCCGTCTACATGCAACAGAACAATCCGCCTTACGAGGATTGGTCAGTGCCAAACAAGCAGGCCTTCATCGCGAAATCTTGCCTGGTATTGAAGCCGCATGGCCCGCTGGGGTTGAGTCTCTCAGCAACTTAGGAATTCTACGGGTACCGCGCACAAGCGGCAGGTCGAAGCGCTGTCCACTCCCCTTACGCATGGGCCTTTCAAGCTATCCTGAATGGGATTCTGACGAGTGGCAGTCATGAGGGTGATATTGGAAACCTGCCCTCATCAATACGTGGTTGCGAACGACTTTGGCGGGCGGGAGCCTACGGTCGAATCGACGCCCAGAGCGCAGCAAGCCCCCTA
>CAIYWM010000675.1 GCA_903929895.1 uncultured Alphaproteobacteria bacterium | reverse complement strand
CCCATGGTCCAGGCGAAGGCCAGCTCGAATTTCGCATTGTGCGCCACCACGGGGCGCGATCCGCCGATCAGCTTGGCGCAGGCTTCGCGGAACCGGGCGGGACCGAGATCCGCCAGAACGGCCGGCACGTCCACGATCACGGCGTTGGGCGCACCGTGCCACCAGAACTGCATCAGGCGCCAGCGTGCCAGCCACGGCGACAGGCCGGCCTTCTCGCGCTCGGCGTGCTTCAGCAGCGGCGCGGTCTCGGTATCGAAGGCGATAGCGCCCTGCGCGCCATCCAGCATGGCAGCGAAAGCCGCGAACCGCTCGCCGCCGCGGACGTAATCGATTCCAACACCCCACTGGGCGAGGGCTGCGGCCGCCGCGCCGCCGTCCGCCTCGTCAGGCCCTGCCGCCTTGGCTGCGGGGTTGACGATCTGCATGTCGTCGAGTGACGACCAGCCACCGAAACCCGGGGCATTACCCTGCAGGGCAGGGCGGGCCCACGGGCCCTGCGCGTGCTGCCAGAGCCCGACGCAGTTACGGGTGGCGCCCATGACGGGCGTGGGGGCGGAGAAGTCTGGCTTCAGGTACATGATCACACTTTCCCGGCGAGCAGCTGGTGGAGGTCGGCGCGCAACGCAATCCGCGTCGGCCACTGGTCGAAGCCCGACCTGGACAGATAGGTTCCGGGTGCCAGCCACCCGGCGGCCTGCAGTTCGATGATTGCCTCGCGCATCACCTTTTCTTCGCGGAGGCCCGCGACCGCCGAGCCGTGGCGAATATCGGCCGTGTCGATCACGCTTTCCTGCGACCTGATCAGGTGCCAGGCGAGCGCCCGGGCGTTGCGGATCGAGACAGGCTCCTCGCTGATCCGGTGCATGATCTCCGTGTGCTGCGCAAAATAGGTCTCGACGATGGCAGCGCCGCGGGCGACCGTGTCGGCGCCAATCACCGAATCCGGCCGCGGCAGGATCTGGTCGCTGTCGGCCCACGCCAAGGCGTGCAGGGCGCCGGAGATGCGGGCGATGGACTCGACGCCCTTGGCCGACCAGGACGCCATGAACTCCGAGTGGCGCGCATATCTCTGGCGCAGCCGGGCGTTGGCTTCGCGGAACAGCTCCTGCGCCTCCGGCGAGAAAGTGATCACGGGGACCTGCGCCGGCGCCACCGATCCCGCCTTGGCCGGAGCGCCCGCCGTCATGAGGCGCAGCTCAACCAGGCGCTGGAAAACCCGGCGCAGGCGCGACAGCGCCATCTCGAGGACTACCGGATCGGTTACGCCGGCCACGACGTCGCCTGCGTGCATTGCGAAATTGAAGCGCTGCACCATGCCGTCGCGAACGCGGTCGTGAAACAGGTCGGACAATATGTCCGGCTGGCCGGTGGTGAGCAGGCTGATGCCATTAAGCGGAATGTTCAGCGGCGCGGCGAGGTGCTTGCGGCGCACGGTGAGCGGTCCGCCATCGTATGAGGCAAGGCGCGCGCCGCGGATGTTGGCGTTGTAACGCTGTAGGTCGGAAATGAAGGCGGCCGATTCCTGCACCACCTTCAGGAGGCCAGCGCGCTGTTCTGCCAGCGCCATGTGTTCTGCTTCAATCGTGTCGTCGGCGAGCAGGATTTCGATGGGGACCGGCTCATCGCCGCGCTGCTTCTTGTCGAGGTCTTCCCAGTCACGGCGGTCGCGGATGGCCTTGGCGACGAAGGCCGCGCGAACGTCATGCAGCGGCTGCGTGACGAGGCGAAGGGCTGGCGTTTTGCCTGCCGAACTCGACCCCGACAGAACCGCCCAGAGAATAGGATGGGTCCGCCAGCCCGGGATCGGCTCGACCTGCAGCGAACCCAGCGACAGACCCGATACTGTGGTCAGCAGCGCCGTGGCGATGTAGCCGCGGGCGGAGCCGCTGGCGCGCGCCAGGTCGTCGACGAGACCATCAAACCCGGCCAGCGCGCCCACCGGCCAGTGCGGCGGGCTGACCAGCACCTCGGCAGGCTCCAGGAGTTCCATGCGGAAATCCGCCTGCTGCTGGGCCTGGAAGTCGGCCGGCAGCTTTGGCATGGCCAGCGTGGACACGAGCTTCGCGCTGACGACGTCTTCTATGCGTTCCGGCGACCACCCGGCGGGCGGCGGATCTGCGAAGTCCCAGCCGCGCGGGAATGAATCGGGCCACGTCACGATGGCCGACACTGCGCGCACCGCCCGCAGGCGCCGGTCAATCTTCTCCGCCTGCTGACGGCCCGCATCGTCGGCGTCGGCGATCACCAGGACGGTGCGCCCGGTGAAGCATTGCCATGGGTGGCGATCCTCCAACCCGGCGACGGCGGACAGCACCACGCGGTCGGGCCTCATGGCAGCGCGCGCGGCGCGTGTCTTCGGGCCCTCGACGATCTCGACGATGGCATCCGCCGGCTTCGAACCGATGTCTGGCTCCCCGTGCCACGGAAGCGCGGGCGGCCACTTCGCCACCCAGCGGGGCGGGAACTCGGAGCCTTGCGCCACATCGCGACCGTAAGCCAGCGGGCGCACGTGCTTCTCGCCCGCGGCGTCGATAAAGCGGAGCTCGAAGGCGACGCCCACGCCCGCGCCGTCGAGGACGGGGAAAGCTTTCTCGAAACGGCCGATCCCGGGATAGACTGCCGATGCCAGCGTGGCGATATCGTCGACGGCGGGCAGCGGCATGAATTCTATTTCCGTCTTCGCACGCGCTGAGGTGTCGACGCCGGCGAGAACCTGCCGCGCGGCATCGATCTCCTCGCGCGACAGCGGGCCCGCAAGGCGAGGATCGACGCCAGCGGGCTTATCTGTCTCGCCGGAGAGGAAACGGAGCACGGCCTCAACCCGGAAATTGTCGGCCTGCGGATCCAGCCGCAGCAGGCGCGCCAGCAGGAGATAAGGCCCGGTGCCGGCGAAGGTGTCGGGTGCTGCGGAATCGACGAAGGCTTGGGTCGTGACGTTGACGAACACTGAGCCCGCGTTCCGATCATCGCGCAGCGGATTGACCACGCCAGTGTATTCGCCGCCGCGGGTGACGTGGCCGCCCGGCAGCATGCGGCGCACCAACGCAAGCCAGTGCGCAGGCTCGGCAAACCAACCCGTTCCGATGTTCGACGTTCGCGTTGAAAAGAGCATGCCACCTCCGTTGCGCCGCCCTCTGGCGGACTGGTGATTTCATAAGTGCTCGCGGAATTAGGGGCATAATCTGAGCAAAGCACCTCTAATTCAGAAACCAAGCCGTTGATTTCATTGGTTGCTGCAGTGCGAATTAGGATGCTTCCCGCCAAGTTTCACCCAAATTCCAGATCCCTGTCCGGTGCGCCCATGCCGGACACCTCGCCGCGTGGTGCGGAAGGTCGCCGGTCACATGACCCGAAAGGGGCTATCACATGGCGTTCAATTTCAATCGCGGCGGCGGTGGTGGAAACTTCCCGCCGTCAATCCGGGCAGCAATGTCCAAGGGCCAGATCACAGCCCACCAGGGCCAGCAGGTCACCGACCTCGCCGGTGCCAAGGTGCTGCTTGATCTCGGCGACACCGGCGCAATCGCGCTCGGTATTCGCGCAGGTGCCGCACCGAGCGTGCTGCGCCCGGTAAACGGCGCGACGGAAGTCGTCGTCCCCTCACACCGCGACGCGAAGGGCGACCAGCTTTACCAGCGCGGATTCGACGTGCCGGTGCTGGTTGGTAACGTCTGGCACGTGTTCCAGTTCACGAGCCGCGGCATGGGCGAGGCAATCGACCGCGCGCAGCAGGCGGCAGGTGTTGGCGAGGGCCAGTTGCTCGAGGTCACGCTGCCCGCGTCGCACGAGTGGGAGACCGTGACGGGCAGCGGCGCCTATGGGGCCTACAGCTACAAGGTTCCGCAGTTGAAGAACCCGCGCGCCGTCGACCCGGCCGCGATCCCCGGCCTTGAGCAGGAGCGCGCCAACCGCCAGGCCCGCCGCAAGCAGGAGCTGGCGAACCAGGACGCCAGCTCTGCGCAGTTCATCTCGCGCTTCGCGGTGAACAGCGCGCCGCAGGCTCCGGCCTACGCGCCGCAGGCGCCTGCCTACGGCTACGCGCAGCCGCCGGGATACGGCTACCAGCCGCCCCCGGGCTATCAGCCGCCGCCGGGCTACGCCCCGGCCTACGCGGCCCCGCCGCAGCCCATGCCGCCTGCTCCGGCCTACGCGGCACCGCCGCCACCGGCCCCTGCGCCGCAGGCTGCTGTCGGAGGTTTCGCCGGCGCGCTCCCGAGACCGGGCGAAGGCTGAACGGAAGGCGGGCCCCCGGGCCCGCCTTTTTCACGAAGAGGACCGGATGGAAAACACCCCGAAGCCAGGAACCCGGATCGAGCTCGATCCCAACACTATCATCGTGCCGGAGGGCCGCCTTGTCGGCCGGCAGGATCAGCACATCGACGATCTGGCCGACTCGCTGGGCAAGCTCGGCCAGATCAGCCCCATCGGCGTATACTTCAACGAGAAAGGCGAGCCCGTCCTCGTGTACGGCCGCCACCGCACCGAGGCCTGCCGCCAGCTTGGCCGCAAGGTAACGGCGGACGTCCTCGACCCTTCGCGCGGCCAGGTTCATATGCGCGCCCTCGAGGCGGCCGAGAACCTCACGCGCATGCAGCTGACGGCAACGCAGCGCGCCGAGCACGTGAAGGCAGTGCTGGCCGCCCACACCGCCGAGCTCGGCCGTGACGTGCTGGATCCTGCGCAACGGAGATGGGGCGACCGCGAAGAGGTAACCCGCAAGATCCAGCAGGCCACAAAGTCATCCCGCTCGACGGCCCGCAACCTGGCGGAGACGGCGAGCCTGTCGGAAGGCGTGCTGCAGGCCGTCCGCGCCTGCCCAGCGCTCGACTCGTCGACCTTCCTGCAGACCTTGACGCAGCTGCCGAGCGATGAGGCCCGCTATAAGAGGATCGCCGCCGAGCAGAGGGCCCTCGCGGGGCCCTCGCGCCGCCGCGCCATCGATCCGGCCGATGCCGCCCGCATGGCGGCCGGCATCCTGCAGCAGGCCCTGACGCCAGATGAGCGTGTCAGTCTCGTCGGGCTCCTCGCCTCCACGACGGCGAAGCATCTCGCCGCCGCGCTCTCGGGCGGAGGCGGCGATGAGTAAAACAGGAGCCCTCGGACGCCGCCGCGCCGTCGAAATCAACTGCCCGGACCTTCATGCGAAGGTCATGGCCGGCGAAATGGGCATCGCCATGGCCTACGCCATGTTCCGCCAGCGCAAGGCTGCCGGCGCCAAGGCGCAGCACCTGGCAACTGCGGCCGATGGCGCCCTCTCGGCGGCAATGCAGGCCGCCCGCCAGCTCGACCGCGCCGACCTCGTGAAGCTGCGCGCCTATATCATCTCAATCCTGCCGGCAGCGGCGGATTGAGAGCGTGCCGTGCCTTGCTGCATCCTGCTGCCTGACGCCGGGCGGCACCGAACCCTGCGCCTGCCTCGCCAGGCTGGGCCCTGCTGCAGGCATTGTCGCGCGTCGGCTGCAGGAGGTGCCTCCGCACCGCAGGCGGCCCGTGTGGCCACTCTCCAGCTGGCTGAACAACCGCGCCATGTCGGCCTGCAAGGCGCTCCAGGCGGAAGCGGGCGGCATTACCGCGGCGGATGAAACACTGCTAACCGCGGCGCTGCTGCGCTTGCAGCAGGCGGTGCTGAAGGCGGACGGCGTCAACGGCGTCGAGGATGACGGCCGGGAACTGTCGCCAGACATGGCGCGCGCCCTGACGGCAGAGAAGCGGCTTCTTGCCTCCCGCCGCGTCGAACGTGGCGAGGCGCAGGCCGCAGGCTTGCCATCCGTCGGCCTGCCCAGGTGGGCCTTGCGGGCAACTACCGCCCTGACGCCGGCGAAGGCCGCCGCCGACCTCGCCCGCCGCACCGGCCGCACCATCGTGTTCGAGAACAACCGCCGCAACGCCCGGGGCGAACTGCCCGGCCGGCGCAACGCCAGAAGGTCAGCAACGCACACTGGAAAACCCCAACGCGGCACGAGCGGCCGCATGCTCTACCCGCTCGAGACGCGCATCGTGGCGGTGAATGGGCCGACGGGTGCTGGAAAGTCGACGGCGATCCTGACGGCCCTGTTGAAGCAGGCGAACGAGGACCCCGAGACCCGTATCGAAATCTAT
>CAIYWM010000674.1 GCA_903929895.1 uncultured Alphaproteobacteria bacterium | reverse complement strand
TCTTCGACAGCTTCGGCGGCATCCCGATCCGCAAGTGCGACCAGATCACGTTGGCCGAAGCGACCGTGTCGTAGGCGGCAGTGCAGGAAAGGACACAGACATCATGATGTACGACAAGCTCAACACCTTCGGCACCGACCAGGCGGTCACCACGACCGCGCCGTCGACCGACATCGTCGATCTCGGCGCGGCCCGCGACATGGGCAACGGCGAGCCGCTGGAGCTGGTGATCCTCGTCACGCAGAGTGTGACGGCCGCCGGCGCCGCGTCGGTCACCTTCACCCTGGAGACCGACGACACTGCGGGTTTCTCCTCTCCCGTCGTACTCGCGAGTTCAGGCGCGATCGGCAAAGCCGCGCTCCCGGCCGGTACCGAGGTGCTGCGCGTGAAACTGCCGCTCGATGCCGAGCGCTACCTGCGCACCAACTACACGGTGGCGACCGGTCCGCTGACGGCGGGCACGTTCACCGCCTTCCTCGCCCACGACCGTCAGGCCAGCAGGGCCTACGCGTCAGGCTTCACCGTGAGCTGAACAGAGGCATCGTCATGGCCAAGAGCGAAAAGAGCGACAAGTCCGCCGAGTACATCGTCGTCGACAATCCCTTCTACGACGGCGTGCAGCTCCACCCGGTCGGCGCGCGCATCCTGTGGTCCGGACCGCGAGGCCTCTCGCTGGTCTCGGTCGACGCACCGCGCCGCCGCAGCGCGGGCGAGGCGCCGATCTTCGGCGATCCACTGGCCGGCCGCGGCGACGGCGCGCCGGTGAAGGCTGCCAAGCCCGGCGACCAGGTTGTCCTGGTGCAGTGATCGACTGGCAGTGATCGCAGATGGGGGCCGGCGTCCGGCCGGCCCCGCCACCGCGAGGAGAAGAATCCATGGCTCAAGACATCGCCTACCAGTCGACCGTTCGGAGCAGTACCATCCCGGTGTCGGAGGCAAAGCCGCTGCCGGTCGTGCTGACCAACCTCACCGGAACCGCTCTCACGAGGTCGACCGTCACCATGTCGGGCGTCTCGGCCGAACTGGTCCCGGCGGACGCCGCGCGGCGCATCGTCATCGTGAGCAGCTCCCGGTCGAACGGCGATGCCGCCTTCGATCCGACCGGGGGCACCTGCGCGCTCGATGCCGGTATTGCCCTGTCGGGCGGCGACACGGTGCAGATCACGGGCAAGGAGGCGCAGAGCGCCATGACCCAGATCGGCGCCAACGGGCAGAAGCTCACCGTCTACGTCGGGGCCTGAGCATGGCCTTCGTCTTCCTCAACAGGGTGCGCGGCAGCACCCGCGCCTTCGATGCCGACGTGCTGGCGTGGCGCGACGCCGTCACCGTCAATGGAGGCTCGGTCTCGCTCGCGCGTCTGATCGTCGTCGATCAGTTCGTCTTCAGCGAGAAGACCACGGGCCTCTGGGCGCTGACGGATGATTACCTGGGCTTCTGGGCAGAAAATGCGGCGCAGGCGCTGACTTCGCTGAAGCAGCGGCGCCTGGCGACGGCGGTCAACTCCCCGACCTTCACTGCGGACCGCGACTATACTTTCAACGGGACGACCAGCTATGCCGACACCGGCTTCGTGCCGGGCACCCATGCGGCGGCCATGAATACCAGCTCCGTGCATGTCGAGGTTTACGAGCGCACGAACGTCAACTCGACGGCCTCATCCCTTGGCGTCAACTCGGGAACGAACCGGGCGATCAGCGTGTTTCCAAGGAATGCCAGTGCCGTCCAGGTGGCGGCCAACGGCATCGGCGCGTCCTACACGTTGAGCCCCCTGACCAGCGTGGGACTGACCCAGTTCGGCCGCAACGGCGGAACCGTGAACGACGTGTATGCCGCCAAGAACGGCGTCGACCTGGTGCAGCTCGCCCCGCATACGGCACTCGGCGCGTCCCTCCCGTCGCACAGCTTCTATGCGGGCGGCGCCAACGTCTCGGGATCCCTGGCGCAGCCACGCGCCGCCTCCGTCGGTTACGTGGCCTGGGGCGCGGCGTTGACCGGCGGACAGCGTCTCGCGCGCTACAGCAACGTCCAGGCTTGGGCCACTTCCATAGGAGCGCAGGTCTGATGACCATGTTCATTCTGCTCGGGCGGGAGGATCGCGACGCCGTCGCCGGTCCTTCCAGCATCATGCCAGGCAGGGCCCTCGTGCCAATCGACTGCATGACGGGCGTGTTCATCCTCGGCACCGAGGTCCTGGACGATCCGGCACACGCGCCGCATCGAACACGCCTCTACCTGCTGCCGCAGCTCAATGGCGAGGATCCGTCATTTCCTGCCGCGGCTCCGCCGGCCGACGCATGAGCGGCACCGAGCAGCCAAACGGCAATGGCGCCAACGGCAAGACCGGCCTCGGCGTCCAGGCCTATCGCTGGATCGTGGCGGGCGGCATGGCGCTGCTCGTCCTGCTGTCGCAGCGCACGTTGGCCACGCTGGACGAAACGGCGGCCGCCGTTCGCACCCTGCAGGCCCAGGTGGCCGCCATGCAGGGCGCGACCGAGAGCCGCTTCAATGCCCACGGCCAGCGGCTCGACACCATCGACCGCCGCAACGACGCGCAGGATGTGAAGATCGACGGCCTGTGGCAGCGCCTGTGGTCACCCACTCCCACCACGAGGACGCCATGACCTATCCCGCCAATGCCCTGCTGGTCACGTCCGACGGTGGCCTCGCGCTGATCAAGGCTTCGGAAGGGCTGGAGACCGAGGCCTACCCCGACCCGGGCAACCGGGTGACCGGCGAGCCGTGGACGATCGGCTACGGCCATACGCGCGGCGTGCGTCGTGGCGACACCTGCACTGAAGAACAGGCGACGGAGTGGCTGCGCGAGGATCTGCAGACGGCGGAGGGCGCGGTGCGGCGCCTGGTCGGCGTGCCGCTCAGCCAAGGGCAGTTCGATGCCCTGGCGAGCTTCGTCTTCAACGTCGGGCCTTCGGCCTTCGGTAACTCGACCCTGCTGCGCCTCCTCAACGCCGACGATGCGGTCGGCGCCGCCGAACAATTCAAGCGCTGGAACCGCGGCGCCGACGGTGTCCTGCCGGGACTCGTCACCCGCCGGGCCGCCGAGCGCGACCTGTTTCTCTCGCAGGAGGCCTAGATGCCCTTTCTTCCTCTGCTGCTCGGCCTCGCGCCGACCGTCGCGTCCTGGATCATGGGCGACAAGACCGGCGCTGCCGTCTCGAAGGTGACCGGTATCGCGCAGGAGATCCTTGGAACATCGGATGCCGGTGGCATCGAGCGGGCGATCTCCGCCGATCCCAACCTGGCGCTGCAGTTCAGGATGGCGGTGATCCAGGCCGAGGCCGATGCCCGTCGGCAGGCGTTCGACACGCTGCAGGCCGAGCTTGCGGACGTGGCGAGCGCGCGTAGCCAGACAGTCGAGCTCGCCAAGGCAGGCTCGGCGATTGCCTGGGGTGCCGTCGTCGTCAGCGTGCTCGTGACCGTAGCCTTCATGGCCGCACTGTGGTTCGTCGTCCGCCAGGAGATTCCGCTGGCGTCACGCGAGATCGCTTACATCCTCCTGGGCACGCTGGGCGCCAAGTTCGGCGACATCGTCGCCTACTGGGTCGGCTCCAGCTCGGGCTCGGCGCAGAAATCCGCGGCGCTGGAGAAGGCCGTCGTGGCGGGGGGAGGACGCTAGATGCCAGCCGACACTGACATCGGCAACATGGCGCTCAGCCGTCTCGGCACGCGCGCGACCATCGCCGACCTGACCGAGAACAGCACGGAGGCGCGCCAGCTGAACCTCTGGTACGAGACCGTGCGCGACGAGCTCCAGTCGCTGGTCGACTGGAACTTCAACCGTGTCTCTCAGGCGCTTGCAGCCTCGGGCACGCCGCCGGCGCGCTGGGCCTCGAGCTATGCCTATCCGTCCGACTGTCTCAGGATGCGGCGGCTCGATTTCGGCGACGCGAGCTGGGTCGCCGGCTTGCCGGCGACCGGCTTCGAGATCGCCTCCAACGGTAGCGGCACTTTCCTCTACTGCAACGAGGACCAGGTGTCGGCGGTCTATGCCCAGAGGGTGACCGACCCCGCGCGCTTCACGCCGGGCTTCATCCTGGCCTTCGTCGATTGTCTCGCCGCTTCCGTTGCACTCGCCATCACGCAGAAGGCCGACCTCGCGGAGCGCCTCGCGCACCGGGCACAGGAGCGGATCGAGCGTGCCATGGCCGACAGCGCCAACGAGGGCATGATGCCGGGCGACATGGACCGGCTGCCCCAGAGCCTCGGGGTGCGCGGTCTCGATGGGAGCGCGCCATGACGATGCCCGTCGTCTTGCCGAGCTTCGCCGCTGGAGAGCTTTCGCCGGCGCTGCACGGCCGCGTGGATCTCGCCAAATACCAGGTCGGCCTCGCGACCTGCCTCAACTGGTTCATCCATCCGTTTGGCGGCGTCAGTACCCGGGCGGGCACGGCCTTCGTCGGGCAGGTCCTGGACGCGGCCAAGCGCTCGCGGCTGGTGCCCTTCGCCTTCAACACCGAGCAGACCTACGTGCTGGAGTTCGGTGACCAGAAGATGCGGGTCATCAAGGAGGGCGGCTATGTGCTGGAGGCTGCCGCGGCGATCACGGGCATCAGCCAGGCCAATCCGGGTGTCGTGACGGTGGCGGCTCACGGCTACTCGACCGGCGATGTGGTGTTCCTCGATGAAGTCGGCGGTATGACGGAGCTGAACCGCCGCCGCGCAAGGGTGACGATTCTGAGCAGCTCGACCTTCTCGGTCGACGTCGATACGTCGGGCTTCGGCGCCTGGACGTCGGGTGGCACGGTGGCACGGCTCCATACGATCGACACGCCCTACGGGGCTGCCGACCTCGCCCGGCTGAAGTACGTGCAGAGCGCCGACACGATGACGCTGACGCATCCGTCCCATGCGCCGCGCAACCTGACGCGCAGCGGCCATGCCGCCTGGACGCTGACGACCATCACTTATGCCCCGACGCAGCAGCCGCCGACGGCGCTGGGTTCGTCTTCGCCGGGCTCCGGCTTTGTATATGTCGTGACGGCCGTGAGCGAGGAGACCGGCGAGGAGAGCGTGGCGTCGGCGTCGGTCTCGTCGAACATCCAGACGTCCAAGATCACCTGGACGAACGCCGCCGGCGCCAACTCCTACAACGTCTACAAGGGCAAGAACGGCGTCTATGGCTTCATCGGCCGGGCAGGGGACGGTGCCACGGGCTTCACCGATGCGACGGTGGCGCCCGATACGTCCGACACGCCGCCGGAGGACAAGAACCCCTTTGACACGACCGACCACTATCCCGGCTGCTCGACCTATCACGAGGGCCGGCAGTGGTACGCCCGCACCAACCAGAAGCCGCAGACGCTCTATTCGTCGGCCTCGGCCGCCTTCAACAACATGAACACCAGCTCGCCGTCCAAGGATAGCGACGCCATCACCCGCACGATCGCGAGCCGCGAGGTGAACGAGATCCGGCACCTGCTCAGCCTCAACGTGCTGCTGGTCTGGACCTCCGGCGCGGTGTGGAAGGCGTGGGCCGGCGGGCAGGCCGATGTCATGACCCCGGCGAATTGTGCCGTGAAGCCGCAAAGCTATGAGGGCATCGCGGAGATCCCGCCGATCGCCACTGAATCCTCGGCATTGTACGTCACGGCCTCGACCAAGAAGGTCCGCGACGTGGCCTATGATTTCGGCTCGGACGCCTGGCAGGGGCGCAACGTCTCGATTCTCGCCGGCCACCTGTTCGAGGCGCATGGAATCGACGAGTGGGCCTATGCCCGCGATCCGCACGGCATCGTCTGGTGCGTGCGCGCCGACGGTGTGCTGCTGGCCTTCACCTACCTCAGGGAGCACGACGTCTATGCCTGGTCGCGGCACGTCACCGACGGTGCCGTCGAGAGTGTCGCGGCCGTACAGGAGGGCGACGAGACGATCCTGTATCTGGCGGTGAAACGCACGATCGGCGGCGAGACGAAGCGCTTCGTGGAGCGGATGGCCTCGCGCTACTTCCCGGATGTCCATTCGGCCTGGTGCGTCGATTCGGGCGTGAGCTGCAACGGCTGGAACAGCCAGGCCGACCATACGCTCATGCTGACGGGCACCACCTGGAACGCCGGCGACGAGGTCGGGCTGACAGCCAGCGGGCATGCGCCCTTCGTGCCGGCGTCGGTCGGGACGAAGTACCTGCTGCAGTCGGGCCAGAACCAGGTGATCGTCGCCGTGTCCGGCTACACCGACGCCAGTCATGTGGCTGCAAAGCTGGAAACCGCGCCGCACGTCAGCCTGCAGGCGACGGCCCGGTCGGATTGGGCGCTGGCGACGCAGACTCTGGGCGGCCTGTGGCACCTCGAGGGGCGGGAGCTGGCGATCCTCGCCGACGGCTCAGTCCAGCCCCGCGCCACGGTCGCGAACGGACAGATCACGCTTCCCCGTGCCTCGGGTCGCATCGTCGCGGGCCTCCCCTATGTCTGCGAACTAGAGACCCTCAACCTCGAGGCCGGACCGCCAACCCTTCAGGGCCGGCAGAAGGCGGTGAGCGAAGTCGTGCTCCGGGTTAAGGACACGCGCGGCCTCAGCGCCGGCCCGACCTCCGACCGTCTCGTCGACATCAAGGAACGCACCGGCGAGCAGCCGGGCTTCCCGACGGCGCTGACGACGGGTGACGAGCGCGTGCTGGTCGATCCGGCGTGGAGCGCAGCCGGCCGCGTCTTCGTGCGGCAGGCCCACCCGCTGCCCGCAAGCGTTCTCGCCATCATCCCCCGAATCGAAACCGGAGCCTGAGCCATGGCCCTCACGAATACCGCCCGCAAGGTGATCCACGCCGGCAACGGCAGCGCCACGGTCTTCCCGTACGGCTTTCCGATCTTGAGCGACGCGCATCTCACGGTGATTTTCACCGATGCCGCGGGCGGTGAAGCGACGCTGTCGCCGTCGCTCTACGCCGCCTCGGGGATCGGCAGCCTGACCGGTGGTTCGATTACCTATCCGCTCGATGCGGCGCCGATTCCGGCCGGTACCCGGCTCACCATCGTACGCACCGTGCCCTACACGCAGACGACGGTGCTCTCCAACCAGGGCGGCTACTATCCCGAGGTGGTCGAGCGGCGCTTCGACGAAATCTACATGGCGATGCAGCAGCTCGCCGAGATCGTTGGACGTACGACCGTGAGCAGCATCAGCGATCCCGCGACCGAGCAGGACAACTATGCGCTGATCCAGGCTCTGCAGGCCTTCTGCGGCGACATCGACAAGCTGACGACGGCGGGCGACCTCCTGACCCGCGACGGCAGCGGCTACAGGCGCCTGCCGCGCGGCACGGCGGGCCAGTTCCTGGGAATCAGCGGCGCCGATGCCACCTGGCAGACGCCGGCGTATCCGGCTTTCTCCGGCCGTCGGCAGACGGTGAGTGCCGGCCCCGTGACCGCGGCCGGCCTGCCGAGCTTCCTGCCGGCGACGACGAGCGGCACCCTCACGCTGCAGACGTCGAACGTCTCGTCGACCTACCCGCTGGTGGCAACGGCCGCTTCGGGCTGGTCGCTCGCGACCGGGACGCCCGTCGACACGATCGGCGTGAGCACCGGCCCGCTCGCCTGGCCAGGCCTCGCGCCCAATCGCGCTGCCGCAACGCCGAACTTCCTCTATGCAACGATCGCCGGCGGCATGCTGACGCCCGGCAGCACGCTCCTGCCACCGATCTACCAGCACGGCGGCACGCCGGCCGTCACCAGCGGCCAGTTCACCTTCAATATCGCCGAGATGCGTGGCTACCTTGGCAACGGAACGTCAGCGCTGCCGGTGAACCTCGTCATGATGGGTGAGGCAGCGACTGGCAGCTCGGCCGTCCTCTCAACAATAGCCTACGCATACAATGGGCTTTATGAGTCGGGCTGGATAGCGCCGCTCAGCAACGCTGGTACCACTATGAACTGCAATATCGGTGCTGAGCCGTCGTTCTATACTACTAAGTATGTGATCTCTTGCATGGTTCCCGACCTTGGCTACTCGATCGGCGACACATTGATCAACTGTGTCTTTGCCGGCAGTACGAATTCCTCGCCAGTCATTCCATATGCGACACGCAACGCTGTTGGCATCCCTGTGCTCGCTAACCACGCAGCGATCGTCAAGACGACAGGCATGATGACGTCCCAAGCCAATCTCGCGAGTTGGAAATACAAGATCATCGCGGAGCGCGGCTGGTGATCACCATGCTCGCCGCCACTGATGGTGATGTACGCGAGTTGGCGCCGCGTTTGAGGGAGGAGGACCGTGCAGAAGTGGTGGCGCTCGGGGTCGATCCGGTTGACGGCCTGTCGCAGAGCATTACTGGTGCCTGCGAGGCATGGACGTACCGCGCCGACCGGCAAATCATCTGCATGGCGGGGATCTCGCCCCTTAGCCTGATCGGTCGGGTTGGCGTGCCTTGGCTGTTGGGTTCCGAACTCGTGCTAGAGCATCGTCGGGCTTTCCTAGCGGAGACGCGCCGAATGGTCGCCCATTGGCTCACCCTTTTCGACGTGCTGCGCAACGTCGTGGATGCCCGCTACCAGGCAGCGATTCGTTGGCTGCGTTGGCTCGGCTTCGAGATCGGTGAGCCATTTCCACTGGGCAACGGCACGTTCCGAGTCGCGCACAAGGAGGTCGCATGAAGGGATTCTATCTTCGCAATAGTTTCGCGGCGGTCAAAGTCCCGACGCCTTGCTGGGGCCCGGCCCTACCTGTCGCCGGGCTGGTCCTCTCCGCTGCGGGTACGGTGGCAGGCCTGGCCGGTCAGATCGGGCAGCAGAAGGCACAAGCGCAAGCCGCAAGTGTCGCCGCGGCGCAGGCCATCTATCAGTCACAAGTCGCGCGCCAGAATCAAACTCTGATGGAGCAGCGGGCGAGGGACGCCCTGCAGCGTGGGGAGGTTGCGGAAGAAAACAGCCGGCGACTGACCCGGCAGCGGATCGGCGCGCAGACGGCACGCCTTGCCGCGCAGGGCGTCGACCTCGAAGGCAGCCCGACGGAAATCCTCGGCGACACGGCCGCTGCGGGTGAGGTTGACGCACTCACCGTACGCGCCAACGCCGCGCGCGAGGCGCGAGACTACAAGGTGGCCGGAATCGGCTATGGCAGCACGCACGTACTGGAAACCACCAAAGCGCTCAATTCGACTTATGCTCCGAACTATCTCGGTATTGGCGCGTCGCTACTGTCGAGCGCCTCGACGCTCGCTGAGAAGTGGCGGAACTTCCAGTGGAATGGCACCTGAGGGCATTGCTTGCAGTGAGACGCCCACGCTTGTTGGTCGAATTGCTTTGTGCCGGCAGCCAACAGCCTTAGTCGTGGTGCGAGGCAACTATGTGAGATGCACATCGACTGCAGGATCGGATGACAAAGGCCTTATTGGGCCGTACGAACAACGCGGCTGCTGCAGTATGTCTGCTGAGCTGCCGGAACTCCTACGGGAACATGCTGTTCCAGCGGCTGGCTGTTCCAGGGGTGGTCGGGGGGGGGCGAGCCGCCCTTCCTTGGCCGTGATTTTGCAAAGGCTGGCCTTCAGGCATCAAAGGAAGAGGATTCCATGGACGGACTGCACGCCAACTCCCCGCACGCGCGCGACCAGCGCTATCTGGTGCACCAGCAGACCGAGCTGAAGACCTATCGCGAGCAGGGCGGCACGCTGATGGCGCGTGGCAACGGCATCCACGTGATCGACGAGTCGGGCAAGGAGTATATCGAGGCGATGGCGGGCCTGTGGTGCGCTTCGCTGGGCTTCTCGGAGAAGCGGCTGGCGGAGGCCGGGTATAAGCAGCTCCTGGATCTGCCCTACTATCATACGTTCTTCGACAAGGGGCACCTGGCCAGCGTCGATCTCGCCGAGAAGCTGCTGTCGATCGCGCCCAAGCCGATGAGCCGCGCGCTGTTCCAGTGCTCGGGCTCGGAGGCCAACGACGCCGCCATCAAGCTCGTCTGGTACTATCACAACGCCATCGGCAAGCCGGAGAAGAAGAAGATCATCGGCCGCGAGCGCGGCTATCACGGCAACACCGTTGCCTCGGTCAGCGTCTCGGGCCAGCCGCACATGCGCGCGGGCTTCGACATCCCGCTGCCGATGTTCCGACACACCGACAATCCGCACTACTACCGCTTCCATAACGAAGGCGAGACCGAGGAGCAGTTCGCCGACCGTATGGCCGCCAACCTCGAGTCGCTGATCCTGGCCGAGGGGCCCGACACGGTCGGCGCCTTCTTCGGCGAACCGGTGCAGGGCGGCGGTGGCGCGATCACCCCGCCGCGCACCTACTGGGAGAAGATCCAGAAGGTGCTCCGGAAATACGACGTGCTGCTGGTCGCCGACGAGGTGATCGCGGGCTTCGGCCGCACCGGCAACATGTGGGGCAGCGAGACCTACGGCATCCAGCCCGACATGATCTCCTGCGCCAAGGCGCTGTCGGCGGCCTACCAGCCGATCTCGGCGCTGATGATCTCCGACAAGGTCTACGACGCGGTCGAGAGCCTGAGCGCCACCAACGGCACCTTTGGCCACGGCTTCACCTACGGCGCCCATCCGGTGGCCTGCGCGGTCGCACTGGAGACGCTGAAGATCTACGAGGAGCGCGACATCGTGGGCCAGGTCCGCAAGGTTGGGCCGGTCATGCAGGCGGGGCTGGAGAAATTCCGCGACCATCCGCTGGTCGGTGACGTGCGCGGCATCGGACTGTTCGCCGGCGTCGAACTGATGAAGGACGCCAAGGCCCGCACGCCGTGGGCGCCCGAGCAGAAGGTGGGCACGATGGTGCAGGACCATGCGCTGCGGCACGGGCTGATCGTGCGCGCCATCGGCGACCGCATCGCCTTCACGCCGCCGCTCATCATCACCGAGGAACAGATCGGCGAGATGTGCCGGCGCTTCAAGCTGGCGCTCGATGATGCGCGAACGGACCTGAAGCTGTAGGGGCGTCACCCCACGGTCGGTCGCCCGGCGGATGTAACGTTTCCGGTCATCCGCACGAACACAAGGGAGAGGGACGGTAACGCCGGCCTCTCGATATCTTGGGTTGGATATGGAGACGGCCGGGTCCACATGCCGGCGAACCCTCACGGTACGTTGAGAGGAGGCCCATTATGTCCAATTCCGTCCAGCCGAACAGAAGGAACGTCCTGAAGCTGGGCGCCGGCGTTGGGATCGCCGCCGCGGCGCTGCTCGCGGCGATGCCTTGGCGCGCGCGGCCGGCCGCTGCCGAACCGGCCTTCAAGGTGACCCGCACGGATGCTGAATGGAAGAAGCTCCTGACGCCGCCGCAATATGCGGTGCTGAGGGGCAACGGCACCGAGCGGCGCTATTCGAGCCCGCTTAACGACGAGCATCGCAAGGGCATCTTTTCCTGCGCCGGCTGCCAGCTCGCCCTGTTCTCGTCGGCCACCAAATTCGACAGCCGGACCGGCTGGCCGAGTTTCTGGGCGCCGCTCGACAAGGCGGTCGGCACCGAGACCGACACCACGCTCTTCATGAAGCGCATTTCGGTGCACTGCGCCCAGTGCGGCGGCCATCTCGGGCATGTCTTCGACGACGGGCCGAAGCCGACCGGCCTGCGCTACTGCATGAACGGCGTGGCCATGACCTTCGCCGTCGCGGCTGCCTAGCTTCAGGTCAGCAACATGAGGAGGGACCGATGACCGGTATCCGCTTTGATCGAGGTCGCCGCGCGGCGCTCCGCCTTTCGGGATTGGCGCTGGCGGGCGCGACGCTGTACGGCATTCTGCCGGCCGGGGCGCAGGAAGCGATGGTCGTGGTGCCCGCGCCGGCGCTCGACGAGCGCACGCCCGGGGCCACGACGGAGACCGCGGTGCTGGCCGGCGGCTGCTTCTGGGGCGTCCAGGCCGTCTACCAGCATGTGAAGGGCGTGAGCCGCGCGGTTTCAGGATACGCCGGCGGTCCCAGGGACAAGGCAATCTACGAGATGGTGACGTCGGGCCGCACGGGCCATGCCGAGGCGGTCGAAGTGACGTTCGATCCAAGGGTCGTCAGCTACGGCCAGATCCTGCAGATCTTCTTCTCGGTGGCCCACAACCCGACGCAGCTCAATCGCCAGGGCCCCGATGTCGGCACGCAATACCGCTCGGCTCTGTTCTTCGCCGATCCGGCGCAGCGCCGGATCGCCGAGGCCTATATCGCGCAGCTCGACCAGGCCCGCGTCTTCCCGAAGAAGATCGTGACGCAGCTCAACGACGCCATGCCCTTCTATGCCGCCGAAGCCTACCACCAGGATTACGCGACGCTTAATCCGAACAGTCCCTACATTCTTCGCCACGACTTGCCCAAGATCGAAGGGCTGAAGCGCCTGTTTCCGGCGGCGTGGCGCGCCGATCCGGTGCTGCTGCGTGTGTCCGGCGGCAAGGTCAGCCAATGACTCCGGTCTGCGAACGCGCGGCGGTGAAAGCCGCCGCGCGGTGAGGCATAGTGCGTCGAAACCTTGGGGAGACGACGTATGGTCAAGCCGGTTCGCCGGATCGTGACGGGTCACGACAGCGAGGGACGCTCGGTGTTCCTCGAGGATGGGCCGGCGCCGCATCCGTTCTCGCCGTCGCACTCGCCGAATGTCGGACTGACTAACCTCTGGCTGCTCGACGCAGTTCCCGCGTCGAGCGAAGCGGGGCAGGCCGACCCGACCGCACGGCCGTTCAGGCTTGAGCCGCCGGCGGCCGGCAATGTCGTCCGTATCGTCGAGTTCCCGCCTGACCGGGAGCGCAACTACGGCAACCAGGCCGAGGTCTTCCGCCAGTACGGCGCGGCGCAGGCGCATGACAACGCGGCCCGCCATCCCGGATTCCACAAGACCCACAGCGTCGACTACGCCATCGTCATCGAGGGCGAGATCTGGGCGCTGATGGATGTCGGCGAGACGCTGATGAAGGTGGGCGACGTGCTGATCCAGCGCGGCACCAACCATGCCTGGGCCAACCGCACCGACCACATCGCCCGCGTCCTGTTCGTCCTGAACGGCGCCGCACCGGTGTGACGGCACCGATCCCCTGGCGGTGGCGACCCAAAGCACCGCCCGTCGGACGTCCATAGCCGGACATGGCCTCTTTCGAACTCGCTCTCTGTGCTGCTGCCGCGATGGTCTTCGTCTGGACCTGCATCGGCCTGCCGATTGCGACGCGGCTGTTCGCGGAGCCGGGGGCGTTGCTGCTGGCTCCGGCATTGGGCTTCGCCGTTCATGTCGTGGTGGCGCTGCCGGTGTTCCGCCTGATCGGGATGGGGTGGGGCGCGGTCGTTGCCGTGACGGCGGCTTGCGTGGTCGGGGCGCTTCTCGCGATGCGGGGACGGAAGGTGGTGCTGCGCTGGCCGCCGGTGTCGTTGACCGTGGCCGTCGTGCTGGCGGCGCTGTTGGCGTGGGTGCCGGCGGCGTCGGTGCTGCCCAAGGCGACGAGCGAGGGCGTGACCCTGGCGGCCTCGATCTTCGACCATTCCAAGGTCGCGATGATCGACGGGATGGCGCGCAGCGGCGTGCCGCCCTTGAACCCGTTCGTTCACGAGACGGGTACGCCCGACCGGCTGGCCTATTACTATCTCTGGCATTTCGGCGCCGCGGTGTTCGCCGTACTGACTGGCGCCAGCGGTTGGGAAGCCGATGCCGCGCTCACTTGGTTCACCGGCTTCGCCTCGCTGCTGCTGATGATCGGCCTGGCGTTGCGCCTGGGCGCCGGCCGGGCAGCGCCATTTCTCGTGCTCGTGCTGGCGGCCAGCGCGTCGGTCCGCGCCCTGCTCGACGCCCTGCCGTTCGCCTCGGTGCTCAAGGAGGCCTCGGGGCTGGGCGGCTGGCTGTTCCAGACGGCGTGGGCGCCGCAGCACCTCGCCTCCGCGACCTGTGTCGTGCTGGCCAGTCTTGCGTTGGTGCGCCTCGCTGAAGGCGGGGGCTGGCTCGCGGCCCTGGTGTTCGGCCTGCTCGCTGCGGCGGGCTACCAGACCTCGATCTGGGTGGGCGGCGTCACCTTCGCGGTGGCCGCATTGGCGATCGCGCTGTTTCTCCTGTTGAACCTCGAGCCGCAGCGCCGCGCCGGCTTCGCGGTGAGGGTCGAGGTGGCGGGCGCGCTGGCCCTCTCGCTCAGCCTGCCGTTCCTGCTCGACCAGGCATCGGTTGCGGCGGCGCGCGGCGGCGGCTTTCCGGTGGCGCTCTCAGCTGTCGAAGTGCTCGGCGCCTCAGTCCCGTCGACGTTGCGCGCCTGGCTCGACGTGCCGGCCTACTGGCTGGTCTACCTGCCGGTCGAGTTCGCGTCCTTTTACGTCGCCGGGTTGATCGGCCTGTGGGTGCTGGTGAAAGAGCGGCGCGCGGCGGTGGTGCCGCTGGCGCTGCTGGTCGCCGCGAGTCTCGCCGTCGCCGGCCTGCTGCGCAGCACCGTCGCCTGGAACAACGATCTCGGCTGGCGCGCGGTGCTGCCGGCGCTGCTGCTGCTGGTCCCCTTTGCCGCCGCCGCGATCTCGCGCGGGTCAACGGTCCTGGCGCGTGTCGCGGGAGTCGCCGCCGCGGCCGGTGTGATCCTGGCGCTGCCCTATACGTTGGAGCTGGCGCGCGAGGACCTGTTCGCCTCGCCGTCACCGTCGGAGCGCGCCTTCGCCGATGCACCCGCACTATGGAAGGCAGTACAGCGCCACACCTCGATGGATGAGCGCGTGGCCAACAATCCCGCATTCCTCGCAGACGCGACGCCGTGGCGGATCAACATCTCCTGGGCGCTGCTGGGCAACCGTCTCTCCTGCTATGGCGGCGACGATCTCGCCATCGCGTTCGCTGCGGCACCGGCGCCGTCGCGCGCCGCGACCAGGGATCTGTTCGACCGCGTGTTCGCCGGCATGGCGAGGCCCGGCGACGTGCGGGCCATGGCGGAGCGCTACGGGTGCGACGTTATCGTGCTGGTGCCGCAGGATGGCGCTTGGGCCAGAGATCCCTTCTCGTCGGGCGACGTGTATCGGTCCGTGGAAGCGCAGGACGGCTGGCGAATCTACCGCCGGGTTCAGAGGCCCGCGAACCAGTTGAAGCCGCGATCCTCCCAGTAGCCGCCGGGATAGGTGTTGGTCACCTCGATGGCGGTGATCCACTTGGGGTTCTTGAAGCCGAGCTTGGTCGCGGTCCGCAGGCGCAGCGGAAACCCATAGGGATCGGTGATCGGCTGGCGCGCATATTTCGTCGCCAGGATGGTTTGCGCATGCAGCGCCGACGCCATGTCGATGCTGCCGGTGTAGTCGTCGGCACACTTGAACGCAACGTACTTCGCCTTGAGGTCGGCACCGACCGTCTCGAGGAAGGTGCGCAGGTTCACGCCGGACCACTGTCCGATATAGTCCCAGCCTTCGACGCAGATGTGGCGGATGATCCACTCCTGCTCGGGCAGTTGCATGAAGCGCTGCACGTTCCAGGGCGTCTTGTCGGCGATGCGCCCGGCCAGCTCGAGCTTCCAGGTCGTGCCGTCGACCGGCGCCACTTCGTTGACTTCATAATAGGCGTTGAAGCGAGGAGGCTTCACCACCTCGGCCTCGCTGTAGGTCGGCGCGAGGTGATTCGGCCGAAACATGAACTCCTGGAAGCGGTCGTTGAATGAAGACACGCGGCGCAGCACCGACTGCACCGCGCTGTCGCTGGTAACGTCACATCCGGTCAGCATGGTGAGTGCGCCGAGGCTCAGCGATCCGCGCAGGATGTTGCGCCGGCCGATGTCGGCCAGCAGTCCCCGGTTGTTCTCCAGCACGCTTTGGTCGATGCCGGCCTTGGGACGAAAGGAAGAGGGCGAGGGGCTGCGGACGGCCATGGGACGCTCCGGTTCAATGGGCTGTTGGCGAGTTGGCGATGACCGGCGCTTTCGCGCCGGTATCGACCGGGGGATCCACCTTCGGCCCGCCGGTGATCATGGCGCCGATGGTCCTGGGCACGATCAGCGCTAGCGCGACATGGATGACGAGAAATCCGACGATGGCGGCCATGCCCAGGAAGTGGACGAGCCGTGCGCCCTGAAAGCCGCCGAACAAGGGCACCAGTTCTGAAAGCTGCACCGGCTTCCAGATCGCCCAGCCCGAGAGGACCTGCACCACGATGACCAGGATGATCCCCGTGTAGAGCAGCTTCTGCACGGCGTTGTAACGCGTGATGTCGGTGTGCGAGAGGCGCAGCGCCAGTGCGTCGCGAACGTCGCCGACGAATTCGGCGACACGGATCGGCAGGAACTTGCGACGGAAGCGGCCCGTCGCAAAGCCGTAGGCGAGATAGGCGAGCCCGTTCAGCATCAGCACCCACATGGCGAAGAAGTGCCATTGCAGCGCGCCCTGCGCCTCCCCGCCGATCGTGATCCAATCGGGAAAATGCAGCCAGCCGAACAGGACCTCGTCGTTGTAGATCTTCCAGCCGCTGCCGATCAGCAACAGCATCGCGAGCGCATTGATCCAGTGCATGACACGCAATGGCCAGGGATGCAGGGGCTTCGATCTCTTGCGCATGCGGGCGTGCTCTTCGATTGATGGTGCTTCTGTGGGTCTTCGTACGGAGCGGGTGAGTCCTTGCAGCCGCTCACGGATTCGTGATCCGGCACGCCTTTCTCCGCCAATTTTTTTGACCTGCTCTGTAACGAAGCGCGTGCCGCTGCGAATACCTCTTCAGGCGTAGCGTTTTGAGGAGAGATCGATGCCGTGGGCAGTCGCTGCAGTGCTTCTGCTATTGCAAGGCCTGTGGCTGCCGGCGATGGCGCAGGCAGACTTTGCCTCGCTGTCCCAGGACGAGAAGATGGCGCGGCGTTTTCCGCAGCCCGTACGGGTCGGCGACCTGATCGGCCTGCCGGTGCTCGACGACCAGGATTCCACCATCGGCTACACCAGCGACGTCGTTCGCACGCGCGACGGAAGGGTGAAGCTCATCGTGCCGTACCGCCGCTGGTTCGTAGGCGAACGCAGGCTCGTCGCTGTGCCGATCGAGACGGTGGTGATCCTCGGCCGCCACCTCAATGCACTCGAGTTTCCGCCAGCTTCGTTCGACAAGGCGCCGACGTTCATCCCTGCGCAGGCGACGCCAATCGGCCGCGACGAGATCATCAAGATCGCGCTCGGCCGGCGATGACCGCGACCTCGGCGACGACGATGAACGCAACGAATTGTCCGGCTGGTTATTGCTTCACCGGGAGGGCGCTTCTTCTTGGATCATGAATCACGGACGCCGCTCAAGACGCGGACGCTCGTCGCGCAGGGCTTCGGGGCAGTCGAGCCGGTGACGCGTGGGCTGGTCTCGCCGATCCATATGTCGACCACCTATCTGCGCGACGCCGACAACGGCTACAGCAACGGCCGCGTCTATGGAGGCTCCGACAATCCTTCGGTCCAGCAGGCGGGCGCGCTGCTGGCGGCGCTCGAAGGCGCCGAGGACGCGCTGATGTTCGGCTCGGGCATGGCCGCGGCCAGCGCCGTCTTTCAGGCGCTCGACCGGCCGATGCACCTCGTCGCCTCGCAGGGCATCTATTACGGGCTGCGCGCCTGGCTGGAGGAACTGGCAAAGCGCTCGGGCCACTCCGTCACCTTTGTCGATACGTCGAACCTCGATCTGGTGCGCAGCGCGATGCGCCCGGGCGAGACCGGACTGGTCTGGATCGAGACGCCCAGCAATCCGCTGTGGAGTATCACCGACATTGCCGCCGTCGCCGACATAGCGCACGCGACCGGCGCGGTCCTGTGCGTCGACTCGACGGTCTCGACGCCGATCTTCACGCGGCCGCTGGCGCTGGGCGCCGACCTCGTGGTCCATTCCGCCACCAAGTATCTCAACGGCCATTCCGATGTGGTCGCCGGCGGGTTGGCGACGGCCGAGCGCAGCGAGATGTGGGAGCGCATCGGCCGCGTGCGCGCACAGGTCGGCGCCATACTGGGGCCGTTCGAGGCCTGGCTGCTGATGCGCGGCATGCGGACCCTGCACGTGCGCGTGACGGCGCAGGCGCGTACGGCTGCCAAGCTCGCCAACCGGCTAGTCGGCCATCCCGCGCTCAGCGCCGTGCTCTATCCCGGCCTGCGCAGCCATCCCGGCCACGATATTGCCGTGCGTCAGATGGTCGGGGGCTTCGGCGGCATGCTGTCGATCCGCGTCAAGGGCGGTGAACCGGCAGCCGTTGCCGTCGCGGCGCAGGTCGAGCTGTGGAAGCGTGCCACGTCTCTGGGCGGCGTCGAGAGCCTGATCGAGCATCGCGCCTCGATCGAGGGCGCGGGTACCCCCTGTCCGTCGGACCTGCTGCGCCTCTCGGTTGGACTGGAAGATGTCGACGACCTGTTCATGGATCTGGTGCACGCGCTCGGCGCCACGACCCGCTCGTTCGGCCGGATTTAACGGAGGAGTCGAAGATGGGCAGGATTGTGGTCGGCATCATCTGCAAGACCCCCGCACCGGGGCGATCCAAGACACGCCTCTCGCCGCCGCTGCGGCCCGAAGAGTGCGCACTCATCTCTGCCTGCTTCATCCGTGACCTGTCCCGTACCATCGGGCAGCTCGCGCAGGAGAGCGAAGGCCCGGGCGAGCGGGCCGGCGTGGGGATGGGTGACGTGGTCGGCTGCGCGGTCTACACGCCGATCGGCTCCGAGACGGCGCTGCTCTCGCTGCTGCCCGAGGGTTTCCTGCTGCTGCCGCAGGTCGAGGGCGATTTCGGCGAGCGCCTGTTCCACGGCATCGACGTGCTGTTGCGCTTCCATGACGGCGTGCTGCTGGTGAACTCCGACAGCCCCACTCTGCCGGTTGAGATCCTGCGCGCTGCCGTCGAGGCGGTGCGGGAGGGCGACAACGTGGTGCTCAGTCCCGCGGCCGATGGTGGCTACACGCTGATCGGCCTGTCGCGGTCGCACCGCCGCCTGTTCGAGGAGATCGAGTGGAGCACCGCGACGGTCTTCGAGCGCACGCTCGACCGCGCCGCCGAGATCGGTCTGCCGGTCGTGACGGTGCCGGGCTGGTACGATGTCGACGACGCCGCGGACCTCCGCGCGCTAGAGGGTGAGCTCCTGGGCACCGCGCCGGCCTCGCTGCCGATGAAGGGTGCCGACGCTGCCACGACACGGCGGTTCCTGCTCGATCGCCGTAGTCCTTCTGTGCAGGACCGGGATTGGGCTCCGACTGGCGCCGTTGCCGCCGAAGCAGACTGACCGGAGAGAGTTCATGCTGCTCGCCACTGGCAACCGACGGGTCGTGATCGTCATTCCGTGCCTCAACGAAGGCAAGCCGATCGCCGCTGTGGTCCGCGAAATCGTCGCGGCCGGCGCCGACGAGATCATCGTCGTCGACAACGGCTCGACCGACGACACGGCCGCGCAGGCCACCGCGGCTGGCGCGCGCGTCGTCAGCGAATCGCGCCGCGGCTATGGCCAGGCCTGCGCCGCCGGTGTCGCGGCCGTGTCCCCCGACACCGATATAGTCTGCTTCATGGACGGCGACGGCAGCGATGTGCCGTCGTTCCTGCCGTCGGTCGTGACGCCGCTGGCCACGGGCGAGGCGGACTTCGTGATGGGCTCCCGCCTGCGCGGCGTGCGGGAGCCTGGCAGCATGACGCCGCAACAGATCGTGGCAGGGAAGGTGGCCGAGTTGCTGCTGCGCCTCACCTACGGCGTGCGCTTCACCGACATGTCGCCGTTTCGCGCGATGCGGCTCGGCGACTTGCGCGAGCTTGGTATGAGCGAGCAGACCTTTGGCTGGAACCTCGAGATGCAGATGCGCGTCGCCGCCGCAGGCCTGCGGGTCGTCGAGGTGCCGGTCGATCATCGTTGCCGGCGTGGCGGTGTTTCCAAAGTGTCGGGCGATCTTGTCGCCGGCCTCAAGGCCGCCTGGGTGATCACACGCACGTTCCTGCGGCTGGCCGCTACGCTGCGCGCCGCGCGACGGCCTGCCGAAGTCGGAGAGGCAGCGCGATGAGGACGCTTCTGACCGGCGGTGCGGGCTTCATCGGCCAGCATGTGCTGCGCGAGCTTCTGGCGCGCGGCCATGACGTGTGCGTGCTCGATTCGCTGCGCGAGGATGTCCACGGCGGCCGTCCCTGGATGCCGCCGCCGGGCGTCGCGTTCGTGCACGGCGACGTGCGCGACGACGCCGTCGTCGATCGTGCGCTGCAGGGCCGGGACTCGGTGTTGCATCTCGCGGCCAAGGTCGGGCTCGGGGTCGATGTCGGCGATCTGCCAGACTATGCATCGAGCAACGATGTCGGCACGGCGGTGCTGCTGGCCGGCATGGCGCGTGCGGGGATCGACCGCCTCGTTCTGGCAAGCTCCATGGTGGTCTATGGCGAGGGTGTGGGCGTCTGCCCCGCGCATGGATCCGTGGCGCCCGCGCCGCGCTGCGAGAAGGCGCTGGCCGCCGGCCAGTTCGAGCCGCCGTGCCCGGTCTGCGGCACGCCGCTGGCGACCGGCCTGGTGAGCGAGAGCGCCGCACTCGATCCGCGCAATGCCTATGCCAGCAGCAAGGTCGCCCAGGAATTCTATGCCGCGAACTGGGCGCGCACGACCGGCGGCACGGTCGCGGCGATGCGCTATCACAACGTCTATGGACCGGGCATGCCCCGGAACACGCCCTATGCCGGGGTCGCGGCCATCTTCACGTCGGCGCTGCGCCTGGGGAAGCCGCCACAGGTCTTCGAGGATGGCGGCCAGCGCCGTGACTTCGTCCACGTCCGCGACGTGGCCGCCGCCACGGTCGCAGCCTGCGAGAAGCACGAAACGGGGGTACGCGCCTTCAACGTCGGCTCCGGGACGCCGCGCACCGTTGGCGAGATGGCCGCCGCGCTGGCAAGCGCGATGAAGGGTCCGATGCCCCAGCTCACCGGCCACTACCGCCTGGGTGACGTCCGGCACATCACCGCCGATTCGTCGCGCCTGCGCACCGAACTCGACTGGCGGCCCCGGGTCGAGTTCGCAGCCGGCATGCAGGAGCTGGCGGCAAACGCATAGAGCCCGTCTCCTCTTTTCAAGGGCTTGACCAGACCTCAGGCGGCCATCAGTCGA
>CAIYWM010000673.1 GCA_903929895.1 uncultured Alphaproteobacteria bacterium | reverse complement strand
GCCACTCCAGTGGCGCAATCTTCCTCTTGCCTCGACAAAGAAGCGCCACTGGAGTGGCGCGCTCCCAGCGAAGAGTCATCGATCCTGATCCTTGGCAAAAACGTAGCCGGTGCCACGCAAAGTGAGGATGCGGCGCGGCTTCTTCGGGTCGTCCTCGATGGCGGCGCGGATGCGGCTGACATGGACGTCGACCGAGCGGTCGAAGGCTTCGAGCTTCTCGCCCTTCAGCACATCCATCAGCGCGTCGCGCGACAGAACGCGGCCGGCCCGTTCGGCCAGCGCCAGCAGCAGCGCGAACTGATAGGAGGTGATGGTGCGTTCCTCGCCGTCGACACGGACGACGCGGGCGCCCTTGTCGATCTCGAGGCGGCCGAAGCGCAGCACGTCCGACTTCGGCGCCGTCGTGCCCTTGCGGCGCAGGATGGCGCGCAGGCGGGCCTGCAGTTCGCGCGGTTCGAAGGGCTTGGCGAGATAGTCGTCGGCGCCCAGTTCGAGGCCGACCACACGGTCCATCGGTTCGCCGCGCGCGGTCAGCATCAGGATCGGCACGTCGCTGGTGGTGCGCAGGCGGCGGCAGAGATCGAGTCCGTCGGCATCGGGCAGCATCAGGTCGAGGATGACCGCGTCGAAGGTCTCGCGCTTGAGCTGGGCCTCGCCGTCGCGGCCGGTGTTGGCCACGGTCACGCGAAAGCCCGCCCCGCCGAGATAGTCCGAAACCATCACGGCGAGGCGGTCGTCGTCGTCGATCATCAGGATGCGCTCGGCCATCGGCTGAGTATCGGACCGGCGCGGTCCCGATGTCATCTTTCGTCAGTCCTTGCCCGCTTCAGCCTTTCCGCGGTCCGTGCTTGTGGTCGCTCCAGGTCTTGAAGAAGGCCTGGCGCTGATTGGCGTTCAGCACGTTGCCGGCGTCGGTCAGCGCCTTGGTGAAGCGCTTGGAGCTGTCGTCCGCGATCTTCATCTCGGCGGCGCGGATCTGCTCGATCTTCGCCGGGTCGATGGTCGGGGCCTCGAGCGCCGCGCGCATCGCGGCGCGGTTCTCGGCGCGCTGGGCGTGCAGCGGCTTCAGGTCGGCGAAGGCGGCCTGCAGGATGCCGGTGATCTGCTTCTTCTGGTCCTGCGTCGCGTCGGTGCCGTTCAGCGCCTTGTCCACGCGCTTCTCGATGCGCTCCTGGAACCTGGCCGGATCGACCGACCCGCCGTCCGCCCGAGCAAAGGCCGGCATGCCGGCGGTCGCCGCAAGGCTGCCCGCGAGGAGGGCGGCCATTACCGTCTTGATGCTGAGGTTCGTCATGTCTGTCTCCATCTGGTTCGGGTGCTGTCCCCGTGAAGCCAAGATGGTGGGTCCCGGTTTCGCGCCCATCTCGCGCCGGTAAAGTTGTGTAAAGTGCCGCCACCATGACGATCGTGACGACCGAGCGCCTCTCGCTCAGGCCCCTGCTGCCGGCCGACGCCGAAGACTATGCGACCATGCGCTTTCATCCCGAGGTGGCCCGGTGGCTGCCGCCCGCGCCGGGCAAGGCGCAGGAAGGCGATTTGGTGGCGGCAGCCCATGCCGCGATCGAGCGCTTCGCCGCGTCCTGGCAGGAACGCCGCCTCGCCCCATGGGGCGTGTTCCGCGAAGGGCGGCTGATCGGCCATGCGGGGCTGAACTTCATCGAGCAGTTCGACGGGGTCGAGGTGCTGTGGTCGCTGCATCCCGATGCCTGGGGCCAGGGCTATGCGACCGAAGCGGCGCGCGCGGCCCTCTCTTATGGCTTCGACACGCTGGAACTGGATTCGATCTTCGCGATCACGCTGGAAGAGAACCGCGCGTCGCGCTCGGTCATGGAGCGGATCGGTCTCACCTACCGCAAGCGCGTCGACTACAAGGGCTTCACCGACATCGTCTGGTACGACGTCGACCGCGCGACCTATGCGGAGAGGATGTCCAGCGCGGCGCGGTGAACCGCGGGGTCGCCGGCCGCGACGACGGCGCCGTCGGACTGCATGTCGAGGGCGTTGCCCTTCCAGTCGGTGATCGTGCCGCCGGCCCCCGTGATGACGGGGATCAGGGCGGCATAGTCGTAGAGCTTGAGATCCGCCTCGACGACGAGATCGACATGACCCGACGCCAGCAGCCCGTAGGCGTAGCAGTCGCCGCCCCAGCGGAAGAGCTTCACCTTCTCGGTGAGCGTCTGGTGCGGCCTGGCGTGGCCGCCGGCGAACATGGAAGGCGCGGTCGAATACATGTAGGCGTTCGCGACGCCCGCACAGGCGCGCACCGAGATCGGCTTGCCGTTCAGGGTGGAGCGCTCGCCGTCGACGCCCAGCCAGCGTTCCTGCAGGATCGGCTGGTCGATGATGCCGAGCACCGGCTTGCCCTTGTGGAACAGGCCGATCAGCGTGCCGAACAGCGGCAGTCCGGTGATGAAGGCCTTGGTGCCGTCGATCGGGTCGAGCACCCAGACATATTCCGCATCGGTGCGGACCGCGCCATGCTCCTCGCCGAACACGCCATGGTCGGGCACGTGGCGGTCGAGCAGCTCGCGCATCGCCGTCTCCGCTTCGCGGTCGGCAATGGTGACGGGGCTCAGGTCGGACTTGTCGTCGACCGTGACGCCGGTGCGGAAATAGCGGGACGCGATCGGCCGGGCGGCGTCGGCCAGCTGATGGGCCAACGCGACGAGGTTCGAAGGAACCACCCTAGGGCAGCGGTGCCGGCGTGTCGGCCATCGTGCGCATATAGGCGATCATGTCGGCGCGATCCTGCTCCTTGGGAAGGCCGGCAAACGCCATCTTCGTGCCGCGCACATAGGCGTTCGGCTTGAAGATCATATGGTCGATGTCCTCGTAGCTCCAGTTGCCACCCTTGGCGGTCAGCGCCGAGGAGTAGGAGAAGCCGGCATGGCTCGCCTTCGGGCGGTTGACGATGCCCCACAGGTTCGGGCCGACCTTGTTGGCGCCGCCCTTGTCGATCGTATGGCAGGAGAAGCACTGCTTCTGGAACAGGGCCTTGCCGGCGTCGACATTGGCGCCGGCGAGCTTCGGACCGATCGGCGGAATCTCGACGGCGGCCGGCGCGGCGGCCGTCTGCGTCGGCGCGTCGTCGGAAACGGCGAGCGCCGGCTTGTCCAGCTTGTGCGGATGCACGACGGCATTGGAAACCTTGCCGACCACCATCGCGAAGAGGGCGGAAGCCAAAACGCAGCCTGCAATCGTGTTGAAACTGGCCATGTCAAATCCCGAAGCGGCGAATTCTACGGACGCTGCTGTAGCATGCCCGCACGGCCGCCAGTAGTATTCCATCACGTCCGGAGGATCGCGCGGCGGAACGTCGCAAGTGCCGGATATTACGGGGTTTTTCGCCTATCGAAGGGCCTCGGATCGCGGCACGGGAGAGTTCGGCAAATGGCAAAAGGTCGGGGCGAGAAGCGGCAGGGCAAGGCCGTCGCCAGCAATATCATCGCCTTCCAGGGCGAGCCGGGCGCCAATTCCGACATGGCCTGCCGGGCGGCCTTTCCCTACATGACGACCCTGCCGTGCCCGACCTTCGACGCCGCCATGGGCGCCGTCCAGGCCGGCAAGGCGGAGCTGGCCATCATCCCGGTCGAGAATTCGATCGCCGGCCGCGTCGCCGACCTGCACAGCCTGCTGCCGCACACGAAGCTGAAGATCGTGGCCGAGCATTTCCAGCGGGTCGAGCATTGCCTGGTGGCGCTGCCGGGCGCGCCGCTGAAGTCGATCCGGACGGTCAAGAGCCACGTCCAGGCGCTGGCCCAGTGCCGCAATTTCCTGAAGAAGAACCGGCTGCAGCCGGTGGTTCATGCCGATACGGCCGGGGCCGCCCGCGAGATCGCCGAAATAGGCGACCCCAGCGTCGGCGCGATCGCCTCGTCGCTG
>CAIYWM010000672.1 GCA_903929895.1 uncultured Alphaproteobacteria bacterium | reverse complement strand
TCGCTGTCATCGTCGCTCCAAGCGCTTGCCCGAGGGAAAATCGAATAGTGCGGCTTACCTCTATCTGCTGACCATCCCAGCATAAGCGATTGTCGGGCCCGATCCCGGACAAGGGAGTGCCCTCAAGGCTGATAGATCTTACGCCCGCAGGCCAATCCGGGCGACTTGTCGTTGGCCTACTTGTTTGCCCGCAACACTGTCCACGGCTCAGGTGTCATTGGTCCCTCCCTCCGGAAAGCATAGACCAACCCATGCGGCCGAGGCCTGCCCCCCCACTTCACACCCTCTGGCACAGTCCCATTTTGCCTCTATGATCGCCGCCGCCCCGCGGACGGGGCGGATTTCGCGGGAGGGAACGATGGCCAAGGTGGCATTTCTGGGACTGGGCGTGATGGGCTTCCCGATGGCGGGCCATCTCGCCGCCAAGGGTCACGAGGTCACGGTCTACAATCGCACCTTCGCCAAGGCCGAGGCCTGGACGCAGAAGCACAAGGGCAAGGCCGCGAAGACGCCACGCGAGGCGGCGGTCGGCCAGGAAATCGTGTTCTGCTGCGTCGGCAACGACGACGATCTGCGCTCGGTCGTGCTGGGGCCCGACGGCGCCTTTGCCGGCATGGCCAAGGGCACCATCTTCTTCGACAACACCACCGCCTCGGCCGACATCGCGCGCGAGCTCCATGAAGCGGGCCAGAAGCTCGGCATCGACTTCATCGACGCGCCGGTCTCGGGCGGCCAGGCGGGCGCCGAGAACGGCCAGCTCACCGTGATGTGCGGCGGCGAGCAGGGCCCGTTCGACAAGGCCAAGCCGGTGGCCGACGCCTTCTCGAAGGCGGTCACGCTGATCGGCCCGCCGGGCGCCGGCCAGGTCACCAAGATGATGAACCAGATGTGCATCGCCGGCATCGTGCAGGGCCTGGCCGAAGCGCTGAACCTCGGCCAGCGCGCCGGGCTCGACATGGAGAAGGCGCTGGGCGCCATCTCCAAGGGCGCGGCGCAGAGCTGGCAGATGGAGAATCGCTGGCAGAACATGGTCGCCGGCAAGTTCGATTACGGGTTCGCCGTCGACTGGATGCGCAAGGACCTGGGCATCGCGCTGGCCGAGGGCAAGCGCCAGAAGGCCGGCATGCCGCTGGTCGCGCTGGTCGACCAGTTCTACGAGCGGGTGCAGGCGCGTGGCGGCGGACGCTGGGACACCTCGTCCCTGATCCAGCCGCTGCAGAAGCCGTAGGGCCGGCCGGGTGAGCGGCGGCTACACGCTGTGGGGCCGGCCGGGCTGGGGCTCGGCCATCGTCGAGGCCCAGCTCGACTGGTACGGGCTGCCCTTCACCTATGAGGCGGTCGGGGATCTGTTCAAGGACCCCGACGCCAAGGCCCGGCTGCAGAAGGTCAATCCGCTGGCCCAGGTGCCGACGCTGGTGATGCCCGACGGCAGCGTCATGAGCGAGAGCGCGGCCATCACCCTGCTGCTGGCCGACGTCACCGGCAGCGAGCAGCTGGTGCCCGGACCGGGCGCGCCGGAGCGGGCGAAGTTCCTGCGCTGGCTGGTGTTCCTGGTGGCCAACATCTATCCCACCTTCACCTATGCCGACGATCCGTCGCGCTTCGTGGCGGTGAACGCCGCGCGCGATCCGTTCCGCGCCGCCGCCGACGCCTATGCCCAGCGCCTGTGGCGCCAGGTCGAGAGCGAGGCCGGCGCGCCGTGGTTCCTGGGCGAACGCTTCTCTGCCCTCGACATCTACCTCGACGTCATGACCCGCTGGCGCCCGCGGCGCGGCTGGTTCGAGGCCGAGACACCCAAGCTCTTCGCGATCGCGCGCAAGGCCGATGCACGGCCGGAACTGAAAGAAACCTGGAGGAGGAACTACCCATGAAACGTCGCAGCTTCGTCGCCCTCGCGACCACTGGCCTCGCCACCACCGCCCTCGCCGGCACCGCCTTCGCCCAAGCCAACTATCCCGACAAGCCGATCACCATGGTGATCCCGGCGCCGCCGGGCGGCGGCACCGATCTCGTCGCGCGGCTCTAGTCCGACCTGCTGAGCCAGGAGCTGGGCGTACAGATCCTCGTCGACAACAAGGGCGGCGGCAACGGCAACATCGGCACCGCCCTCGTCGCCCGCGCCAAGCCGGACGGCTACACGCTGCTGATGCAGTATTCGGCCTACCATTCGGCCAACCCGGCGCTGATCAAGGACCTCAACTGGAAGCCCGACGATTTCGTGGGCGTCGCCATGGGCGCGATGGCGCCGCACGTCATCGTGGTCGCCAAGAAGGTGCCGGTCGACGACCTCAAGAGCTTCATCGCCTACGCCAAGGCCAATCCCGGCAAGCTGAACTACGCCTCGGTGGGCGCGGGCTCGGTGCCGCATCTCGGCGGCGTGCTGCTGAACAAGGCGGCGGGCCTCGACCTGATCCACGTCCCCTACAAGGGCGCCGGCCCCGCCACCGCCGACACCGTGGCAGGCCAGGTCGAGCTGCTGATCGTGACGCCGCCCGCCGTGTCCGGCCACATCCGCAACGGCAACCTCAAGGCGCTGGCGCTGGCCAGCGAGAAGCGCCTGCCGGCCTTCCCCGACATTCCCACGACCGCCGAAGCGGGCCTGCCGGGCTTCATCCTCGACGGCTGGTTCGCGCTGTTCGCGCCGGCCGGCACGCCGCAGCCCATCATCGACAAGCTCAACGCCGCGATGCGCAAGGTCGGCAAGATGGAAGCCGTGGTCGCCCGCGCCAACCAGCTCGGCGTCGTGCTCAAGGACTGGACCCCGGGGCAGATGGACAGCTTCGCCAAGGGCGAGGTCGAGACCTGGGGCAAGGTGATCCGCGACAACAAGATCACCTTCACGGAGTAGGCTCGAAAAAGCGCCTCCCCACCAACACCCACCTCATGCTGAGGAGCGCGTCTCGAAGCATGGGCACGAGCACCACGTCCGTTGCCCATCCTTCGAGACGGCCGCTGCGCGGCCTCCTCAGGATGAGGGAAAGTGCCGTGGGAGCAAGGCGATCAGAACACGTGCCGCACGCCGACGATCTGGCCGAGCGAGCGGCCGACATGCTCGGCGACGGACGGCTCCAGCCCTTCGACCTCGATCTCGACATTGAGCGCGTCGCCGTCGGCCTGGGCGAATACGCGCGCCGGCACGAGGCCGCGCTTGGCGATCAGTTCGAGCGCGCGCGGCAGCACGCCGGGCTCGGCGTCGGCCTCGAAACAGTAACGGACGGTGGAATTGCTACGCTTGAGGGAGAGAACGGCAGACATCGGATGAATCCTTGGACGAATGACAGGCGAACGCGGCAACGCAACGGTTTGCAGTGCAAACCGTGGTGCTAATTCGCTTTCCAAGGAGGTCCGTGCGGGCCATGCGGTCAGTGTAGCGCGGGAGCCCGCGGGCGCGCTAGGGTCCCGGCAACGAACCCGCCGGGAAGGAAACAAAGATGCGTTCGACGCCGATCTACGAGGTGCATGCGGTCAAGTATGCCCACCTGCCGCGCAAGGCATGGGAAGTGCAGATCAACCCCGACCCGCACGATGCCGACTTCCCGATGGACTATTTCGTCTGGGTCGCGATCCCGCTCGACGAGAGCGGCCACCGCACCATCGGCGGCAAGCCGATCGTGATCGACACCGGCTTCAATGCGACCGTGGGCAAGCAGCGCGGCCGCGAGGTGAAGAAGAATCCCGCCGACCTGCTGAGTGAGATCGGCATCGACGCCAAGGAGGTCGAGGACGTCATCGTCACCCACCTGCACTACGACCATATCGGCAACTGGGACCGCTTTCCCAAGGCGCGCTTCCATCTCCAGGACAAGGAGATGAACTTCGCGACCGGCCGGCACATGTGCAAGGGACCGTTCCGCCACGCCTACGAGTGCGAGGACATCGTCGGCATGGTGCGCGCGCTGTACGGCGGTCGGCTGGTGTTCCACGACGGCGACGAGGAGCTGCAGCCCGGCATCTCGCTGCACCTGATCGGCGGCCACACCGCCGGCATCCAGTCGGTGCGCATCAACACACGCAACGGCTGGCTCGTGCTCGCGTCCGACGCCAGCCACTATTTCTGGGGCGTCAACAACGACAAGCTGTTCTCGATCGTCTACTCGGTCGCCGACATGCTGGCGGGCTACGACAAGCTCAAGAAGCTGGCCGAGGGCCGGGTCGAGATGGTGATCCCCGGCCACGACGCCGAGGTGATGGTGCGCTATCCCGCCTCGGGCAAGGGACTGGAAGGCGTGAGCGTCCGGCTGGACTAGGGACTCACGGCAACGAAAAGCTGCATTCCGAACGAGATCGAACCTGCCGATGGTTTCGCCATACTCCGACCTCCCTTCCAAAGCCTTCTGGAAGGGAGCCATGTCCCGGCGGTCTCCCGAGACGGTCTCCGAGTTGTGGCAGCCAAAGTTCCGCTTCGGCCCGGATACGCGCATTGCAACGGCGGGCAGCTGCTTCGCCCAGCATATTTCCCGATATCTGCGCGCGAGGAACGCCGCCGTCGTCGACCTCGAGCCGGCCCCACACGGCCTGTCCGCGGCCAACGCCGTCAAATACGGCTACGGCATATACTCGGCCCGATACGGCAACATCTATACGGTTCGCCATCTCCTGCAACTCATCCAGGAAGCCACTGGCCGGTTCGCGCCGTCCGATGCCGTCTGGGAACGGGACGGCCGCTTCTTCGATGCGATGCGGATCGGAGTCGAACCGGCGGGATTGCCTTCTGCCGAGGCTGTGCAGCGACACCGCGTGCAGCATCTCACCCGGGTGCGACGCCTGTTCGCCAGGTCAGATGTCTTCGTCTTCACGCTCGGCCTGACGGAAGCCTGGACCCACAGGGAGTCGGGCACGGTGTATCCGACCGCACCGGGGACGATTGCCGGCTCCTATCAGCCCGACGTGCACGCCTTCAGGAACTTCGATTTCCTCGAGGTGTACCAGGACTTCGTCAAGTTCCGCCGGCTCGCGATGAAGCGGAATCCCGAGTTGAAGTTCCTGCTCACCGTCTCGCCGGTTCCGCTCGCCGCCACGGCCAGCGACCAACACGTTCTTGTCGCGACGACCTATTCGAAATCGGTGCTGCGTGCGGTGGCCGGAAAGCTGGCCGAGGTGTTCGAGAACGTCGATTATTTTCCGTCCTTCGACCTCCTCTCCAGCGCCTCCACGCGGGGCGCGTTCCATTCAGACGATGCACGACAGATCACCGAGCCGGGCGTGGAGGCGGTGATGCGAATCTTCTTCGAGGCGCAACCGGCCCTTGCGCAAGCGTCCGTCCCGGCCATACCGGGCGGACCTGCCGGCGAGCCGGACAAGAGCCGGACGCCCGGGGCCCCGGCCGACGAGGTGGTCTGCGAAGACATCCTTCTCGATGCTTTCTCCCGATGATCCGCATTGCCCTGCTGGGCAACTCTCATATCGACAACTGGAAGCGCGCCTGGAATTCACTCGGCAGGGCCTATCCGGACGTCGATCTCGTTTTTTTCGCCGCACCGGGAACGCAACTGGAGTGCTGCGAACCGCAGGGCGACCGGCTCGTCTTCAAGAGTGAGGAAGTCACGCGATGGGTCGAGGTCACCTCTGGCGGCCGACGCGAGCTGGTCACCGCCGACTACGACGCACTTTGCATCGTGGGCCTGGGAGCTGGGGTGAG
>CAIYWM010000671.1 GCA_903929895.1 uncultured Alphaproteobacteria bacterium | reverse complement strand
CGGCACCATGATCGAGGTCACGCATGACTCGGGCATCCCCTGGGCCGATCTCGAAAAGCAGCGCCAGGCGATCGAGACCAAGTTCGACAGCCTCGTGACGCCCCTGCTCGGCGCCGCCGGCGCCCGTCGCCTCCACGATGCCATCGAACGCATCGACAGCCTCACCGACGTGGGCGAACTCGTCCGCGCCTCAGCCAGGAGCTAAGTCAAAGAATGTCGGAGGATTTCAGGGCCCGCGCCCGGCTGGTGCCCAAGGGTAACCGCTATGAGGATTTCGAGGTCGGCCGCGTGTTCAGGCACCATTGGGGTCGCACGATCACCGAGTCGGAAAGCACGCTTTTCACCACGCTGACGCTGCACTTCAATCCGCACTACTACAACGCCGCCTACGCCCAGGCGCACGGCCATCCCGGCATCGTGGCCAATCCCCTGCTCGTCTTCACGACGGTGTTCGGCCTCACCGTCGAGGATCTGAGCGAAGGCGGCGGGCCGTTCCTCGGCGTCAACGAACTCACCTATCACCAGCCGGTCTATCCCAGCGATTCGCTGCGCGCGGAGTCGGTCGTGCTCGACCGGCGTGTCTCCGACTCCCACAAGGGGTTCGGCATCGTCACGTGGCACAGCAAGGGCTTCAACCAGCGCGAAGAACTCGTGATCGACTTCAAGCGCACCAACCTCGTCCGTCTCAGGAATCCCCAGTAATGCCTTTCCTTACCGAAGAACGCCGCATGATCCAGGAGCAGGCGCGCGAGTTCACGCTGAACGAAGTGCTGCCGGTCGCCAACAAGCTCGACCCCGAGAAGGGCGACATCCCGATGGAGCTGCGCGACAAGATGGCCGAGCTCGGCTATTTCGGCATCCTGATCCCCGAGGAGTATGGCGGCCTGGGCCTCGGCTGCTCTGAATACTGCCTCGTCACCGAAGAGCTGTCGCGCGGCTGGATGAGCGTCGCCTCGATCATCGCCCGCGGCAACCTGCTGATCGGCTCGCACAAGATGAGCGAGGAGCAGCGCCGGCGTTACCTGCCGCGCATGGCCAAGGGCGAGTTCCTCGGCGCCTTCTCGATGTCGGAACCCAATGCGGGATCCGACATCTCCAACATTTCCTGCCGCGCCAAGAAGGATGGCGACAGCTATCTGATCAGCGGCAACAAGTACTGGTGCACCTTCGCCGACGGCGCCGACTTCATGATCATCATCGCGCGCACGTCCGAAGCGCCCCCGGGCAAGCGGCATCTCGGCCTGTCGATGTTCTTCGTCGAGAAGAAGCGCGGTGAGCTGATGCCGGGCTGCAGCGGCTCGCCGATTCCCAAAATCGGCTATTTCGGCTGGAAGACCTGGGAACTCGCGTTCGACAATTGCCGGGTGAAGGCCGAGGACATGATCGGCGACGAAGGCCAGGCCTTCTATTACGCGACGGCCGGTCTCGAGACCGCCCGCGCCCACACAGCCGCCCGCGCGATCGGCCTGGCCCAGGGCGCCCTCGACGATTCGATCCGCTACGCCGGCGAGCGCCGCCAGTTCGGTCAGTCGATCTCGGAGTTCCAGGCGATCCGCTTCAAGATCGCCGACATGGCGACGCAGATCGAGGCGGCCCGCCAGCTCAACAACTTCGTCTGCGAGCAGATCGACACCGGCCAGCGCTGCGACAAGGAAGCATCGATGGCCAAGCTGTTCGCCTCGGAGATGGCCGAGCGGGTCTGCAGCGAAGGCCTGCAGATCCATGGTGGCGCCGGCTACACCACGCTCCATGCGGTCGAGCGCCACTGGCGCGACGCCCGCCTCACCAAGATCTTCGAGGGCACCTCGGAGATCCAGAAGCGCATCATCTCCGACCGCCTGCTCGGCCGCGGGAGGAACTGATGCCAGCTTCAAGTCTCAAAGTCTCCGCGCTCACCGGCAAGACCATCTACTGCGAGGACTTCATCCTCGGCGACGTGATGAAACACGCGCGCGGCAAGACGGTCGAGCCGATGGAGCAGGTCTGGATCACCAACGTGACCATGAACACGGCCGAGGCCCACTTCAACGAGCACCTGACCCAGTCGACGCCCTACGGCCAGCGCCTGGGCTTCGGCGGCGTCACGATCTCCATGTGCATCGGCCTCGCCGCCGAGGACACGGCGGAGAATGCGCTGATGGAACTCGGCATGGACAAGATCCGGCTCAAGGGTCCGCTGCATCACGGCGACACGCTCTACTGCTACACCGAGGTGCTGGAGAAGAAGGATGCCAAGCAGGACGACGCCGGCATCGTGCGCTTCAAGCACTACGGCGTGAACCAGGACGACAAGCACATCTTCGAGGGTGAGCGCACCGTCCTGATCAAGCGGCGCAGTCATTGGGGAGACAAGTGAGCGCCACCGAAGTCCTCGGCGCTCTCGAAGGTGTCCGCATCGTCGACCTTACCCAGATGCTGGCCGGCCCCTATTGCACGATGCTGCTGGCCGACCAGGGTGCGGAGGTCATCAAGGTCGAACCGCTCGACGGCGACCACACGCGCATCATCGGGCCCTATCACGCCGACGACAAACTCAGGGCGTTCGGCGGCTACTTCGCGTCGGTGAACCGCAACAAGAAGTCGATCGGCATCGACCTCAAGACGGCGGCGGGACGCGAGCTGGTCCTGAAGCTCTGCGACAATGCCGATGCGGTCGTCGAGAACTATCGCGGCGGCGTCATGGATCGCCTGGGTCTCAGCTACGAGACCCTGCACGCCCGCAATCCCAAGCTTGTCTACGCCACCATCCGCGGCTTCGGCGACGTCCGTACCGGCAAGAGTCCCTATTCGGACTTCCCGGCCTACGACGTCATCAGCCAGGCGATGGGTGGGATCATGGCCATCACCGGTCCCGACAAGGACACGCCGATGAAGGTTGGGCCCGGCGTCGGCGACATCGTGCCGGCCATCACCTGCGCCTTCGGCATCGTCTCGGCGATCCTGCGCGCCTACAAGACCGGCAGGGGCCAGTTCGTCGATGTCGGCATGGTCGACGCGATCCTCGCGGTCTGCGAGCGCATCATGCACCAGCATTCCTATGCGCAGACGCTGCCGCATCCCGAGGGCAACCATCATCCCCTGCTCTGCCCGTTCGGCATGTTTCCCGCCAAGGACGGCTTCGTGACGATCGCCGCCCATGCCGACGCGCACTTTCCGATCCTGTGCCGGCTGATCGACAAGCCTGAATTCGCAACCGATCCGCGGTTCATCACCGTGCAGGATCGCCGGGCCAACCAGGACGTGCTCATTGGCGCGGTTTCCGACTTCACCCGCGAGCGCACCAAGCAGGAACTGCTGAAGCATTTCGGCGGCAAAGTGCCCTTCTCGCCCGTCTACAACGTGCGGGACATCGTGGCGGATCCCCACTTCAAGGCGCGGGACATGCTGCCCTGGGTGCCGCATCCCGGCCTCGACCATGAGGTCCAGATCGCGGGCGTCGCCGTGAAGATGACCGAGACCCCCGGCAAGGTGCGCCATCGCGCGCCGTTGCTGGGCGAACATACAGACGAGTATCTGAAGACCATCGGCCTCGGTGCGGGCGACATCGCCCGGCTGCGCGCCGACAAGATCGTATCTTAAGGAGAAGATTGATGACCGACCGTCCCAGGCGCGCCCGCCGCGTCCAGCTCTCGACCCCGGGCTCCAGCGAGAAGATGATCCAGAAGGCGTCGGAGTCGAAGGCCGATCACGTCTTCCTCGACCTCGAGGACGCCGTCGCCCCCAGCCAGAAGCGCGACGCCCGCAAGAAGATCATCGAGGGCCTCAAGACCCTCAACTGGAAGGGCAAGACGCGCTGCGTCCGCATCAACGACCTCACGACCGAATATGCCTACGAGGACATCATCGAGATCGTCGAGGGCGCGGGCGAGCATCTCGACACGATCATGATGACCAAGGTGCAGACGGCTGCCGACGTGCTGTTCGCCGACAAGCTGCTTCATCAGATCGAGAAGAAGCTGAAGATGAAGCGCAAGATCGGCCTCGAGGCGCTGATCGAGGAAGTCGAGGGCATGCAGAACGTCGACGCGATCGCCGCCTGCACGCCGCGCCTCGAATGCCTGGTGTTCGGCATGGGCGACTTCTCGGCCTCGATGGGCGTCACCAACAAGAATGTCGGCGAGACCGACGGCTACCCGGGTGACATCTGGCACTATGCCCGCTTCCGCCTCATCATGGCGTGCCGCGCCGCCGGCATCGATCCGGTCGACGGCCCGTTCGCCGACTTCAAGAATCCCGACGCCTATCGCGAGGAGTGCAGGCGCTCGATGATCCTGGGCTGCGTCGGCAAGTGGGCGATTCATCCGTCGCAGATCGACATCGCCCTCGACGTCTATTCGCCCAAGGTCGAGGACATCGCCCGTGCCCGCAAGCTCGAGAAGGCCTATGCCGAGGCCGAGGCGGCGGGCCTGGGTGCGATCAACGTCGACGGCATCATGGTCGACGTCGCCTCGATCCGCATCCTGCGCAATACGATCCTGAACAAGGCCGACCTCTACGGTCTGTAGGATGAAACCGGGCGCGGCGCCGAACCCGGAAGGCCCGCGCCCCGGTCTGCGGCCGGCACTCGTTCCCATCGGGGCGATGCTGGGCACGCAGATGCTGATCTCGCTGGCCGTCCTGTCGCTCAGCGTGCTGATGCCGGCCGTGGCCCGCGATCTCGGGATCGCTCCGAAACTCGTCGGGGCCTTCACGGCCGTCACCTACGCAATCGCCTCCGGCGTCGCCTTGTGGAGCGCGGGGCCGATCTCGCGGCTGGGCGCCGTCCGTGTCTGCCAGTTCGCCATGCTGGCCGCCGCCGTCGGCCTTGCCCTGAATGCCACGGCCTTCGTTGCCGCGACGGTCGTCGCGGTCGCCTTCATCGGTTTCGCCCAGGGCCCGATCAATCCCGCTTCGGCGCATATCCTGAGCCAGCGCGTGCCGCGCGCCTGGTTCAGCCTCGTCTTCTCGGTCAAGCAGACCGGCGTCCCCCTGGGTTTCGCCGCCGCGGGCATTTTCCTGCCCCTGCTGCTGCCGGCCCTGGGGTGGCGCGGCGCCTCGCTCGCCGCGGCCGCGCTCATGCTGGTCGGCGCCGGCATCCTCGAACTGCTGCGCGCCCGTATCGATGCGTCGGTGGCGCCGTCCGCGCCCTCGGACGGGATCTGGTCCTCGATCGTCCATGTGATGCGACACCCGGAGATGCGCGTTCTCGGCTGGTCGGCGCTGCTCTACGTCGTGGCGCAGCACACCTTCACCTTCTTCCTGGTGACCTACCTCTACGAGCATTGCCGCCTCAGCATTGCCGAAGCCGGCTTCCTGCTCTTCCTGGCCCAGATCGGCGGCACGGTGCAGCGCCTGATCCTGGGCGCCCTGGGCGACCGGTTTCCGCGCATGATGCTGCTGGGCTGGACCGGAATCGGAATCGCGCTCGGCGCCGTGGCCACCAGCCTGATCTCGGCCGAGACGCCCTACTGGCTGATCGGCCTGATCGTCTTCGCCTACGGGACGGTCGTCATCAGCTGGAACGGCGTCTCGATCGCGGAGTTCGCGGCCCTCGCGCCGGCCGGACAGGTCGCCGCCGTGGCGGCGGTGCAGACCGCGCTGGCCTTCTCCGGCGCCGTCATTGGGCCGCCGATCTTCGGCCTGATCGCCGCGGTCGCCGACTATCGCAGCGCCTTCCTGCTGGTCGCCGCCTGCGTCCTCGCCGCGGCCATCTGGCAGATCTTGACGTCGGCCCGGCTGCGCCGCCTGCGTCCCTCCTGAGCCCTCGTCAGGGCTCCTTCATACCGGCGGTCGACACGATTTCTGCCCATTTCTTCGTCTCGATGGCCTGGAAGGTCGCCAGCTCCTCAGGCGATCCCACGAACGAGATGCCGTGGTTCGTCTTCAGCAGGTTGAGATAGGCGGGCGATTTCGCCGCCTGCCGCACGAGAGCGTTGAGCTTGTCGATAACCGGTTTCGGCGTGCCCGCCGGTGCATACATCGCGGTCCAGGCCCACATCTCGAACCCGGGCACCCCGCTCTCGTCGACCGTCGGGAACTGCTCGAGGCCGGGAATGCGCTGCTTGCTCGTGACAGCAAGCCCTCGTGCGCGTCCGTCCAGCACGGGCGGCAGGCCGACGGTGAAGTCCGAGAAGACGACGTCGATGCGGCCGCCCAGCAGATCGGAGATCGCCTGCGGCTGGGTCTTGTAGGGTACGCCCAGCAGATCGATCCCGGTCATGATGCGGAACAGTTCGGCCCCGCCGCGGCTCGACCCGTTGCCGCTGCCGAAGCTCAGCTTGCCGGGTTGTGCCTTCGCAAGTGCAACAAACTCCTGGATGGTCTTGGCCAGCAAGTCGTTGCGCACCATCACGACCTGCGCGCCCAGTGTGATGCCCGCGACCGGCGCGAAGCTCTTCACCGGGTCGTAGGCCAGCGACTTATAGACGTGCGGATTGATCGCCTGCGTCGTCTGCGTGGTGAAGAACAGCGTGTAGCCGTCGGGCGCCGCCGCCGCCGCGGACTGCGCCGCGATCTGTCCTTCCGCCCCGGGCTTGTTCTCGATCACGACCGTCTGGCCGGTCTGCACGGCGATGTCCTGCCCGATCACACGCGCTGCGATATCGGTGGCCGTCCCCGGCCCGAAGGCCGTGATGATCCGGATGGGCTTGTTTGGATAGTCCTGGGCGACGGCCGGCACCGCGAGCAGCATTCCGACCAGCAAACTGAGGAGTTTCATGGACCGACTCTAGTCCGAGCGAAGTGCTAGCGTCATCCTAAACAAAAGGAGGAAACGAAAGGATGAAAAATCCGTCGCTGCCACTCGCCGCGGTACTCATGATCCTGGCCGTCGCTCCAGCCGCCTGGGCGCAGAAATCCGGCGGTACGCTCAAGATCGCTCACATGGACAATCCGCCCAGCGCGTCGATCCACGAGGAAGCGACGATCTCGACCGTCATGCCGTTCATGTCGGTCTACAACAACCTGGTGATGTTCGATCCCAAGACCAAGCAGAACACGCCGGGCAACATCATCCCCGAGCTCGCGACAGAGTGGAAATGGAGCGACGACGGCAAGCAGCTCACCTTCAAGCTGCGCGACGGCGTGAAGTGGCACGACGGCAAGCCCTTCACCAGCGCCGACGTGAAGTGCACCTGGGACATGGTGATCTCCGACGAATCCAAGCTGCGCAAGAACCCGCGCAAGACCTGGTACTTCAATCTCGAGAAGGTCACGGTCAATGGCGACCGCGAGGCCACCTTCCATCTCAAGCGCCCGCAGCCGTCGCTGCTCACCATGCTCGCCGCGGCCTTCTCGCCGGTCTATCCCTGCCACGTCTCGACGGCCCAGATGCGACAGAAGCCGATCGGCACAGGCCCGTTCAAGTTCGTCGAGATGAAGCAGAACGAGTCGGTCAAGCTCGCGCGCAACGCGGACTACTGGAAGCTGGGCCGGCCCTACCTCGACGCGATCGAATTCTCGATCATCCCCAACCGGGCGACCTCACTGCTGACCTTCGTCGCCGGCAAGCTCGACATGACCTTCACGTCCGTCGTCACGCCGTCCATGGTCAACGATCTCAAGGTCCAGGCGCCGACGGCGATCTGTGAGGCGCAGCCGACGAACACCCAGGCCAACCTGCTGGTCAATCGCGAGAGGCCACCGTTCGACGACGCAAAGATCCGTCGCGCCATGGCCTTGTCGCTCGACCGAAACGCCTTCAACGAGATCCTGGGCCAGGGCAACTACCGTATCGGCGGCGCGATGCTGCCGCCGCCGGAAGGCCTCTGGGGCATGCCGACGGAGTTCCTCTCGACCGTGGCCGGCTACGGCCCCGACGTGGCCAAGGCGCGCGAGGAAGGCCGCAAGATCATGGCCGAGCTCGGCTATACGGCCGACAAGCCGCTGAAGATCAAGGTCTCGACCCGCAACATCCCGAGCTACCGCGATCCCGCCGTCATCCTGATCGACCATCTGAAGCAGGTGAACATCCAGGCCGAGCTGGAGCCGCTCGAAACCGCGGTCTGGTACAACCGCATGATGCGCCGCGACTTCGCCATCGGCATGAACGTCCAGGGCGTCGGCGTCGACGATCCGGACGTCGTCTTCTACGAAACCTTCCGTTGCGGCTCGGAGCGCAACTACACCAACTATTGCAATCCGGATGTCGAGAAGCTGTTCGACCAGCAATCGATGATGAGTGACCTCGAGGCCCGCCGGAAGCTCGTGTGGGAGATCGACAAGAAGCTGCAGGAGGACGGCGCACGCCCGGTCATCCAGCATGGCTGGGGCGGCACCTGCTGGCGCCCCGAGGTCAAGGCCGTGAACCTCGCGGTCAACACCATCTACAATCACTGGCGCTTCGAGGATGTCTGGCTCGACCGCTAGGACGGCGTTAGGCTCGGGCAGATGAATGATCGGAGGTTTCGATGATCAAGGGTCTGCACCACAACGCCTATCGCTGCCGTGATTCGGAGGAGACGAGGAAGTTCTACGAGGACTTCCTCGGCCTCCCCCTCGCCCATACGCTCAAGATCGAGCAGACCAAGACGGGTCGCACGACCGGCGCCGGCGTGCTGCACACCTTCTTCCAGCTCGACGACGGCTCCTGCCTCGCCTTCTTCGAGGCGCCGGACATGCCGTTCGACTTCAAGGAGCAGCACGATTTCGACCTCCACATCGCGCTGGAGGTCGAGCCCGATCATCTCGAGCGGATGTTCGCCAGGGGCAAGGCGGAAGGCCGCGAGGTCCGCGGCGTCTCCGACCATCATTTCATCCGCTCGATCTACTTTCGCGATCCCAACGGCTATGTGATCGAACTCGCCGCCAAGGTGCTGGGCCAGGAATCAGCGCTCGACCCGACCAGGAACGGGGCGCGCGCCAAGCTCGACGAGTGGCAGGCCGGCAAGCCCAAAGCTGCAAGAGCGGCTTGAGTAGTAGATCCCGTCGTCTCGACCGGAGTG
>CAIYWM010000670.1 GCA_903929895.1 uncultured Alphaproteobacteria bacterium | reverse complement strand
GCCATCGGCCTGTTCCTGTCGGACAAGTCGATCAAGAGCGGCCTCGCCGAGGCCGGCCTCGCCACCCTGATCAAGCTCCTGCTGCAGCCGCTGGCGGCGCTGCTGATCCTGCCTTTCTTCGTGCCCATCGATTCGATCGCAGGCAAGGTGGCGCTGCTGATGGCCGCGCTGCCGACCGCCGCGAACGCCTTCGTGCTGGCCAAGCAGTTCGATGTGTCGGTCGAGCAGAACACGGCGTCCGTTCTGCTGTCGACGGCCTTCTCGGTGGTGACGGTTTCTGCTTTGCTGGTCTGGCTGCGCGTGACCTGACGACGACAAGGGGGAGAGAAACCATGCTTCAGGAATTCAAGAAGTTCGCGATGCGCGGCAACGTCGTGGATCTCGCCATCGGCGTGATCATCGGTGCCGCCTTCAGCAAGATCATCGACTCGCTGGTCGGCGACATCATCATGCCGATCGTCGGCCGCATCGCCGGCGGGCTGGACTTCACCAACTACTTCATCGGTCTCACGCCCGCGGCCAGCCAGGCCGCGACCTACGATGCGGCCAAGAAGGCCGGCGCGACGCTGGGCTACGGCACGTTCCTGACGGTGACGGTGAACTTCCTGATCATCGCCTGGGTCCTCTTCATGGTGATCAAGGGCATGAACCGGGTGATCAAGCAGGAGGAAAGCGCGCCGCCGCCGCCCGCGCCGCCTTCCAAGGAGCAGGAGCTGCTGACGGAGATCCGCGATCTGTTGAAGGCGCGCGGCTAGGCGGCTGCCTTCTCGGCGAAAACCGCGTCGAGCCGGCGGGCCAGCCCGTCGGAGATCTTGGTGAGCGGCAGGCGGCATTCCGGCGAGGCGATCAGCCCCTGCCGCCATAGCAGATGCTTGATCGGCATCGGGTTGGCTTCGGCAAACAGCATCGGCACGAAGCGGGCGAGCGGCGCCCAGGCGGCCCGCGCGCAGGCGAGGTCGTTGGCGGCGAAGCAGCGCTCGACCTCGACGAAGCCTTCCGTCATCAGGTGGCTTGCCGCCAGGATGCCGCCTTCGGCGCCGTTGGCCTTCATGGTGAAGAACAGCGCATCCTCGCCGGTCAGGACGGCGAAGTCGGCAGGCTTGCGGCGCAGCAGCTCGAGCGACTGCTCGACGCTGCCGGAACTGTCCTTCACGCCCACGATGTTCGGCACCTCCGCCAGCTCGAGCAGCGAGTCGTTCGATAGATTGACCGCCGTGCGATAGGGGATGTTGTAGATCACCACGTCGCGGTCGGTGGCCGCGGCGATGTGCCGGAAGTGCGCAATCAGCCCGTCCTGGCTCGGCCGGTTGTAGTAGGTGCACACCGAGAGGATGCCCGCGATCGGCAGATGGCGAAGCCGCTTCAGCTCCTTCTCGACCTTGGCCGTTGCATTGCCGCCGATACCGGCAAACACCGGCACCCTTCCGTCGACAACCGCCAGCGTTCGCTCGATGACGGCGGCGACCTCGTCCTCGTCGAGCGCTGGCGATTCACCCGTTGTGCCGAGCGGCAGCAGCCCGTCGACGCCTTTGGCGATGTAGTGGTTCACCAGCCGGTCGTAGCTCGCGAAATCGATGGCGCCGTCCTTGAACGGCGTGACGAGGGGCAGCCAGAGGCCTGAAATCCTGGTGGTCATGGCGCCACGTTAGGGTTCGCCAAAGAATAATGGAAACGAATGTTTTGGATAAGAACGTTCGTAAATGCTTATGTTATGGGATGCGCAAGGACCTCGACATGGCGCTGCTGCGCGCCTTTCTCACCGTCGTCGAAGCGGGCGGCGTCACGCGCGCGGCGGCGGCGCTCGGCATGAGCCAGGCCGCCGCCAGCCAGCAGATCAAGCGGCTGGAGGAAGCGCTCGACTGCCGTCTCTTCACGCGGCAGGGACGCGGGCTGGTGCTGGCGCCGGCGGGCGAGCGGCTGCTCGAACAGGCGCGCCGCCTGTTGGCGATGAACGACGAGGTCTGGTCGTCGATGCGCGCCCCCCAGTTCGAGGGCGAGGTCCGCTTCGGCGTGCCCTACGACATCATCGGCAGCTTCGTGCCGGCGATCCTGCGGCGCTTCGCCAAGGCGCAGCCGCGCGTCCGGGTCAGCCTCGTCTGCGAGGATTCGCGTGTCATCCGCGAGGAGCTGAAGTCGGGCGGCGTCGATCTCGCCATGACGACCGAGACGGAGTGCGGACGCCACGGCGAGACGCTGCGCACCGACCGGCTGGTCTGGGTCGGCGCGCCGGACGGGGATGCCCATCTCAAGGATCCGCTGCCGGTGTCGCTGGGCGCACCGACCTGCGTTTTCCGCCCCGTCGCGGTCGAGGCGCTGGGCAAGGCGCGGCGCGACTGGCGCGCCGTCTGCGAGGTGAGCCGGCTGGAGCCGGTCTATGCCGTGCTGGAAGCCGGTCTCGCGGTGGCGCCGCTGCTGCGCTCCTCCGTGCCCGAGCGTTTCGTCATCCTGGGCCGCGAGGCCCGGCTGCCGGTGCTGCCGGAGTTCCGCATCAACCTCTATGCCCCGCCGGGCCTGGGTCCTGCGGCGCGCGACCTGGCCGATCACGTGCGGGCCAGCTTTTCCGGCCGGTTACGAAACCATAACAATTGATACCAAGCGCCCCCTGTGCCGATGCCCCGCCGGCCCGTATGTTCGCGTGCATGGACGGGGCGCGGTTCGAGACATCGCCGCGGTGTCCAGCGAGTTTAGAGGGGGCGTCTGGGGGCCTGGAGAGTGAACAACTCTCCGGGCCCTCTTTTTTTGCTGACATGAAACGGTCATGGAGGCGTGTTTGATCCGGGCGTCTCGGAGGAGGATCGAGTGATGTCAGTGACGAGCGAGTCCCTGCTCGACAAGCCGCGCGCCGCGGTCGTGGTACGGCCGTCGACCGAAAACGACGTGCCGGCCATGATCGCGATCTATACGCATCACATCACGCGGGGCGTGGGCGACGTCGATATCGAGCCGACGCAGTCCGACGACATCAAGCGGCGGCGCAAGAACATGCTGCGGCGCCGGCTGCCGCATCTCGCGGCAGAGCGCGACGGCGTGATCGTCGGCTACGCCTATGCGGTGCCGTTCCGCAAGCGGCCGGCCTATCGCTATGCCGTGAAGCATTCGATCTACGTTCATCCCGACCATGTCTCTACGGGGATCGGCCGCCTGCTTCTGCCGGCGCTGATCCAGGCCTGCGCCGGCGCGGTCTATCGTCAGATGTTCGCCTATGACGACGCCGACAATGCGGCATCGCTCAGCCTGCACGATGCTCACGGCTTCCGCCGGGTCG
>CAIYWM010000669.1 GCA_903929895.1 uncultured Alphaproteobacteria bacterium | reverse complement strand
TTGAAGGCATAGACGTTGGCCGCGGCCACGCGCTGGAACGCCTTGTTGAGCCGCTCCAGCACCGCGAAGGCCGACATCTCGTGACCGGGCCGCTCGGCATAGGGCTTCAGCGAGACGATCATCATGGCGCGGTTGGGCAGGTTCAGCCCGTCGAGCAGGCTGGTGCCGCTCACGGTGAAGAAGTTCTGCAGCCACGGCTGGCCCGTCAGCATGGCTTCGACCTCGGTCACCGCCTCCAGGGTGCGGCTGGTCGAGGCGGCGTCGGGAAGCTGGATCTCGGCCATGAAGGAGGACTGGTCTTCCTCGGGCAGGAAGCCCGTGGGCACGACGCGCAGCAGTCCGCCGGTGGCGAGCGCGAACAGGGCGACCAGCCCGACCGCCAGCACGCTCCGCCGGATCAGCGGTCCCGCCAGCCGCAGGTAGCCGTTGCGCGTGGCATCGATGCCGCGCTGGAGGCGGGCCATCAGGCCGCGCGGCGCGCCGCGACGGGTGAGCAGCAGGGCGCAGAGCGCCGGCGACAGCGACAGCGCGTTGATCGCCGAGATCACCATGGCGACCGAGATGGTGAGCGCGAACTGCTGGTAGAGCTTGCCGGCGATGCCCGGCATGAAGGCCGTCGGGATGAACACCGAGAGCAGCACCAGGGTGATGGCGATGATCGGTCCCGTGACCTCGGCCATCGCCTTCTCGGTGGCCTCGGCCGGCGTGAGATGCGGCTCCTTCTCCAGCGTGTGCTCGACCGCCTCGACCACGACGATGGCGTCGTCGACCACGATGCCGATGGCCAGCACCAGGGCCAGCAGCGACACGGTGTTGAGCGAGAAGCCCATCATCTGCATCACCGCGAAGGTGCCGATCAGCGCGACCGGCACGGCGATGATGGGGATCAGCGTCGCCCGCAGGCTGCCCAGGAACAGGAAGACCACGATGGCGACCAGCACGAAGGCCTCGATCAGCGTCTTCACCACGCTGTGGATCGTCGCCTCGACGAACACCGTCGTGTCGTACATCACCTCGAAGGCGACATCCTCGGGCAGCCGGTCCTGCAGGTCCTTCAGCACCTGGCGCACGCCCTCGGCGGTGGCCAGCGCATTGGCGCCCGCGAGCTGGTAGATGTTGATGCCGGCCGCCGGCTTGCCGTTGTAGCGCGTGGTGACGTCGGCATTGGCCGAGCCCAGCTCGACCCGGCCGATGTCGCGGATGCGCAGCAATGCACCGTCCGGGTTGGCGCGCACGGTGATGTTGCCGAACTCCTCGGCAGAGGTCAGCCGGCCCTTGGCCGTGATGTTGAGCTGGAAGTCGACACCGTCGAGCAGCGGCGCGGCGCCCACGCGCCCCACGGCGGCCTGCATGTTCTTGGCCTCGATCGCCTTCACCACGTCCTGCGAGGTGACGCCGAGGCTCGACATGCGGTCGAGGTCGAGCCACACGCGCATGGCATAGTCGAGCCCGCCGAACAGGCCGGCCGAGCCGACGCCCGGCACGCGCTGCATCGCGTCCAGCACGTTGATGGTGGCGAAGTTCGACAGGAACAGCGCATCGCGCGTGCCCTTGGGCGAATAGACGGCGACCACCTGCAGCAGCGCCGACGACTGCTTCTTCACCAGCACGCCGTTGCGCTGCACCTCGTCGGGAAGCTGCGGCATGGCGCGGTTGATGCGGTTGTTGACGTTGACCGTGTGGTCCTGCGGGTTCGAGCCCACCTTGAAGTAGACGCTGAGGGCGTAGCTGCCGTCGCTGCCCGAGGTGGACTTCATCGAGATCATGTTCTCGACGCCGTTGACGTTGCGCTCGATGATCTGCGCCACGCTCTCCTCGACCACCTGGGCCGAGGCGCCGGGATAGCTGGTCGTGACGGTGACTTCCGGCGGCACGATGTTGGGGAACTGCGCGATCGGCAGGCTGCCCAGCGCCAGCAGGCCCGCGATGACCATGATCGCGGAGACGACGAAGGCGAGGCGCGGGCGGCGGATGAAGACGGCGGCGATGCCCATGGGAATCAGCGCTTCGGCTGGCCGGCCGTGGCCGGCGCCGGCTGCGCCTCGACCACCATGCCCGCGCGCACCCGCTGCTGGCCCTGCACGATGACCCGGTCGCCGTCCTTGAGGCCGCTCGCCACCGCGATCATGCCGTCGCGCACGAAGTCGACGGTGATGCGGCGCTGCTCGACGACACTCTTGCCGTCGACCACGTAGACGTAGCGGCCGGTCTGGTCGATCGCCATCGCGGCCAGCGGCACCACCATCACCTTGGCGGGTTCGTTGCCCTCGACGATGACCCGCACCGTCTGGCCGTCGGTCAGCAGCTCGTCGGCATTGTCGAACACCGCGCGCGCCATCTGGCCGTCGGTGGTGGGATCGACCGCGACGTCGATGAAGTCGACCTTGCCCTTCTCGGAGTACAGCTTGCCGTCGGCGAGGCGAAGCCGCACGGCAAGCGGCTCGCCGGCGCGCAGGTCGCGGCGCACGTTCAGCAGGTCCACCTGGGGGACCGAGAACAAGGCGCGGATCTGCCGCTCGTTCACGATGGTGGCGAGGACGCCCGATTCCGGCCCGACGAGGTTGCCCGGCGAGACGGAGGAGCGGCCGATCAGGCCGGCGATCGGCGCGGTGATCTTCGTATAGGAGAGCTGAAGCTCGGCATCCTCGAGCTGAGCTTCGGCATCGTCGAGCGTGGCCTTGGCCTGCAGTTGCTCGGCGAGCCGCTGGTCGTAGGACACCTGCGAGACGTTGTTGGTGCGCAGCAGCTCGGCCGCCCGCTTGAGCTGGGCGTCGGCATTGATCAGCGCCGCCTGCGCCCCGTCGCGCAACGCCCGCTTCTGGTTCACGGCGATCCGGTAGGACGTGGGGTCGATGGTGAACAGGAGCTGGCCTTCCGCCACCTTGGCGCCGTCGGCGAACTCCCGCTTGCCGAGCACGCCCTTGACCCGGGCGCGCAGCTCGACCTTTTCGAACACCGCGAGGCGGCCGACATACTCCGACTGCGGCGCCAGCGTCCGCACCTCGACGGGCCGCACCAGCACGACCGGCGGCGCATTCTCGGCGGATTTGGTCTGGGCCCCGGCCGGCAGGACAAAAGAGAGGCCGAGAAGAAGACCGGGAAGCACTCCGACAAGCCGTCGACCGAGAGCAAGGGAAAGCTGCCCAAAACCGCGCGCCCCGTATCTCATCTCTCAACTCCAAGTCCTTGTCGAAGCCGACGCTGAACGGGCCTCTGAGCGTCACAAACCATACGTCCACGCCCGACAGGCTGCATGACTTATTCAATAACTTTTTGCAACGAAGGAGATGGCGATCGCTCGACGAAGCGCCGGGGGTGGTGACGAGAACCCTCGGCGCGACGGAACGCGACCGACACCGCTGCGTTAAAGGCGCGACGGTGGAGAGAATGACATGAACTACAGGGTTTTGGCGGTTTGCGCCGCGTCCCTCTCGCTGTCGGTGGTCACCCCGGTCCTTGCCCAGGGCTCCTTCGGCCCGATCTCCATCGAAAGCTGCCTCGACTACGTGGCAAAGGCGACGAGCCAGGTTCAGATGGCGACCGGCTGCAACTTTCCGGGTGCGCGCTGGAGCATGGACCCGGCCAACCATATGGCATGGTGTAAAGCCGCATCCCCACGCGAACGTGGACGTGAGGACGACGAACGCCGCAAGGCCCTGATGACATGTCGGGGGGATTTCGGGGTGGTTCCGATCAAGAACTGCAACGAGTACGCGTCCAGGTCACGATCGCAGATCGAACTTGCCCAGTCGCTGCCGTCGGAGTGCGTCTTCGAAGGAATGCGGTGGAGTTCGAACCTGGTTCAGCACGAGAACTGGTGCAATCGGACGCCGGCAAACCGGCACGAACTGGAAGACGCCGAACGCCGCCGGGAACTGGCGGCGTGCAAGCCGAAACCCAGGTAGCGGCCCCGGCGGCACGGTCTCATCGTCCGCTTTGCATCGGACTACGCGAACCCTTACGTGTTCGTCGGCCACATGACAGAGATTGCCACCCCGACCTTCGACGACCTGCCCGTTCCCCTGCCGCTGGGTTCGACCTTCTTCAGCCCGGCGATCGAGCAGGTGCGGAA
>CAIYWM010000668.1 GCA_903929895.1 uncultured Alphaproteobacteria bacterium | reverse complement strand
GGCTTCCTTCTCACCGCCCTTGATGTCGAAGGAGAAGGTCGAGCCGGCGCCGGTGCACTGGCGGTCGTAGAGCGCCTTCTCGGGCGAGCCCGCCGGGAGCAGGCCGAGATAGTGGAGCTTCGCCACGCTGGGATGCGCGGCCAGCCAGTCGGCGACCAGGCGGGCGTTGGAGTTGGCGCGCTCCATCCGGAGCCCCAGCGTCTCCAGCGAGCGGCCCAGCATCCAGCAGGAATGCGGGTCGAGCTGGGTGCCGAAGCTGCCGCGGAGCGCGCGGATCGGGGCCATGATCTCCTTCCGGCCCATCGCCGCGCCGGCGATCAGGTCGGAATGGCCGCCGACATATTTGGTGAGCGAATAGATCGAGACGTCGGCGCCGTGGTCGAGCGGGCGCTGGAAGACGGGGCCGAGCAGGGTGTTGTCGCAGGCCAGCACGGGCGGGCCGCCGGGCTGGGCGGCGCCGATCTCGTCGGCGAGGCGGCGCAGCAAGGCGATGTCGACCAGCGTGTTGGTCGGGTTGGCCGGCGTCTCGATCATGATGACCGGGATGCGGCCGCCCTGGGCCGTGGCCAGCTTGCGGGCCTCGGCCACGGCGGCGCGGATAGCGCCCTCGTTGACGCCGTCGATGAAACCCACCGCGCCGATGCGGAAGCTCGAGAGCGTCTTGGCCAGCAGCGTCTCGGTGCCGCCATAGAGCGGCTGCGAATGCAGCACCACGTCGCCTGGCCGCGCGAAGGCCAGCAGCGTCGTGGAGATCGCCGACATGCCGGAGGAGAAGAGGGCGCAGGTCTCGGCGCCTTCGTAGACCGCGAGCCGGTCCTCGACGATCTCGCTGTTGGGATGGTTGAAGCGCGAATAGACGAGGCCGGCGGCGCTGCCGGCGGGCGGCGTCTTGCGGCCCGCGGCATAGTCGAAGAAGTCGCGGCCCTCCTCGGCCGAGCCGAACACGAAGGTCGAGGTCAGGAACACCGGCGGCTTCACCGCGCCTTCCGACAGCGCCGGGTCGTAGCCGTAGGACAGCATCAGCGTCTCGGGGTGGAGCTTGTGGTTGCCGATGTGGGTGCGGGACGGGCGCGGCGCGGTCATGGCGTGTCTCCTGTCTCGGGGTGGGCCTCTCCATATGATGACGGCAAGGTGTGTCGAAACGGTGTGCCTGCCACAAAAACAGACCTCAGCCTGAGGAGCGGCCCGAAGGGTCGCGTCTCGAAGGGTGGGCACGCGCACCCCGTCTGTTGCCCATCCTTCGAGACGCCGTGCTTCGCACGGCTCCTCAGGATGAGGTGGAAGTGTCCTAAGCCCCCATCAGCGCCGCGATCTGCGCGCGGACGCCGTCGGAGCGGCGGTAGTACTGGTGCGAGCCGGAGAAGCCGTCGTCGTAGTCGGTGAAGCCGCTGCAATCGACCAGGCGGTAGGTGGCGGGCGGGAAGAGCGTGGCATCGCCGCCGCCGCGCGGCCCGTCCTGGCCGAGGCGGTGGCAGAAGTTCAGCGTCTCACTGAGCTTGTCGAGCACCTGGTCGCGCCGGTTGTGCAGGATGGTGATGCGCCGGCCGAGCCGGGAGAGCGGCGCCAGGCTGTTGGTGACTGCCGTCTCGAAGGCGTCGTCGACGATGTCGGCGGCGGCCAGGAAGATATGGTCGAACATCTCGGCATCGCCGTTGCCGTTGTCGAACCAGGCCTGCACCGCCCCCTGCAGGGCGAGGTTGCCCATGCTGTGGGTCACCAGGAAGGTCCGCCGGCCGTTCGCGCGCGCTTTCTGGAGGATGGGCAGCAGGTTGGCGAAGAAGCGCATCAGCGGCAGGCCCGAGCCGCCGGCCATCTTCTGGTCCGAGCGGTAGGGCAGGGTCGGGAAGGGGATCGTGAGAAGCTGGCCGCGCGAGGGCCAGCTGAAGGTGACGACCGTCGTGTCCGCCTCGCTCACGCCCGAAGCGGCGAGCCATTCGCGGTTGAAGGCGGCGCGCGTCAGCGCATTCTCGAAGCTGTTGGCGAAGCCGTGGATGAAGACGAGGATGTTGCGTCCACCCTCGGCCAGGTCGTCGATCGCCGTCTGGCTGAAGCCGCCCTTCTGCAGATCATGGATCGAGCGGATGGCGCCCACCGTGTCAGCCGTGAGCCCGGCGCTGTCGACGAAGGCCGTGCCGTAGGTCACCTGCAGAGGATTCTCGGGCGCGACCATGCTGAACGTGTAGTGCTCCGGCCGGTCGGCCGGATGGTTGGCTATCCTGTTGGTGGCGAAATAGACGGTGGTCGTCATGATCCTCTCCCCGCACGTTGCGTGCGAGAGTGACCGTGGGCCAAATCCTGTCAATGTGCATCCCTGCACATCACGACTCTGCTTTCGCTATATGCGAAACGCGAGGAGCGATGCACTCGCAGATTGCAGGGCAATCTACACCGCGATATGTGTCGAACGTCGGCACGCTGTTGGGGAGCAGTTCGCGGCCGGCGCAACGCCGGAAACGCAGGCTCGGGGCAGAGCCTGTCCGGTCTTGGGGGCAGTGTGGCGTCTCGGGCGTGCATCGTGCAGGCGACTTTCGGCGGCGGGCCGGGCAACCGGCCAATCCGCCGTGCGACGTTCGCCACCGGCGCCCGCCCCATCGCGCCGGCTCTCGATCGCATCCGTTCCCTCTTCGCGTTCGGCGCGTAGGTCATTCCCATGCCCGGCACAGCCACGACCATCCTGATCGACGGCACGCCCACCGACGGATCCGACCCTTGGATCGACAGCCTGGTCGGTGGCGGCGCCTGGAAGGACAGTGACGGCGGTCCCGTCACCATCCAGTGGACAGCCTTCCAGGGCACGATGGACGGCCAGAATTCCTATAGCTGGACGTCGCTCGCTCTTACCGGGTTGCGCGAGGCGATGTCTCTCTGGGAGAGCGTGGCCAACATCGACTTCGTCGAGGTGTCGGGCGCCGCCAATGCCGACGTGAAGTTCTGGTGGGGCACGCAGGCCCAGGCCGGCGCAGCCGATGTCCTAGGCTGGAGCGACCTGGTGGGCTTCGAAGACTACTACAAGAACCCGGACTCGGAGGTGCGCGACATCCTGTTCAACGCGCAGAATCCTTCCATGTCCGGCGCGCTGGGCAAGGGCAGCCTGGGACTCCTCACGATGGTCCACGAGATCGGCCATCTGCTGGGGCT
>CAIYWM010000667.1 GCA_903929895.1 uncultured Alphaproteobacteria bacterium | reverse complement strand
TCGAGGCGCTGGAGGCGGGCCTCGGCATGGACTGGCCGTTCGAGACTTTCCCGCAATATCTCGACGCGCTGGAGAAGCGCGGCTCGGCCATCAACGTGGCCGCTTTGTTCGGCCACACGCCGTTGCGCCTCTACGTGATGGGAGAAGAGTCGACCGAGCGGGCCGCCACCGCCGACGAGGTCGGCGCGATGAAGAAGCTGGTCCACGAGGCGATGGAAGCCGGCGCCATCGGCTTCGGCACCTCCGTCTCGGTCAGCCACAACGGCTATGCCGGCAAGCCGGTGCCCAGCCGCCAGGCCACGCCCGAGGAGATGGATGCCCTCGTCTCGGTCATGGGCGAGATGAAGCGCGGCCTGATGCAGATCACCATCGGCCGCGATTTCTCGACCCGCCACATGGCCGAGGTCAGCCGCAAGTACAATATCCCGGTCACCTGGACCGCCCTGCTCTCCCACCTCTACGGCCCGGGCGGCCATCGCAAGCAGCTCGATCTCGCCGCCGACCAGCGCAAGTCCGGCGCCATGGTGATCCCGCAGGTGAGCTGCCGGCCGCTCAACTTCGAGGTCACCTTCGCCGAGCCGTTCATCTTCGACGTGATGCCGTTCATGAACGAGCTGGCGAAAGCCGACGCGAAGGATCCCGGCGCCCGCCGCCGCGCCTATGCCGATCCGGCCTGGCGCGAGAAGCTGCGCAGCGAGGTCACGCCGCTCTTCCAGAAATGGTGGGACCGCGTGGTCATCTCGTGGTCGCCATCGCATCGCGACCTCGAAGAGATGCCGCTGGTCGTGGCGGCCGCCCGGCTGGGCAAGGATCCGGTCGATCTCGCCCTGGACATCTCGCTGGCCGACGACCTGAAGACGCGCTTCCGCATGGCCGTCATGAACTTCGACGAGAAGGAAGTGGCCGAACTGATCACCGATCCGAACACGATCATCGCCCTCTCCGACGCCGGCGCCCATGCCAGCCAGCTCTGCGATGCCTGCTACTCGACGTATCTGCTCGGTCACTGGGTGCGCGACCGCAAGGTCTTCACACTCGAGGAGGCGGTGCACAATCTCACCCAGCGGCCGGCCGAGATGTTCGGCATCACCGATCGCGGCGTGCTGGCCGAGGGCCGTCCCGCCGACATCGTCGTCTTCGATCCGAAGACCGTGAGCCCGGGCCCGCTGAAGCGGGTCTACGACATGCCGGCCGGCGCCGACCGCCTCGTCTCCGAAGCGAGCGGCATCGACGCCGTCATCGTCAACGGCAAGGTCATCCGCCGGGACAACAAGGACACCGTCGCGGCCGACGACAAGCTGCCCGGTCGTCTGCTAAGACACGGCCGCGCCGCTTAAGGCCACGAACAAGATCAGAGGGAGACAGTCATGATCCACGTCATCGCCATCATCACGGCCAAGCCCGGCAAGCGCGACGAAGTCCTCAAGAACTTCAAGGACAACGTCCCGGCCGTGCATGCCGAGAAGGGCTGCATCGAATACGGCGCGGCCGTCGACACAGATGGCGGTCCGTTCGCCAAGTTCGGTCCCGACACCTTCGTCGTCATCGAGAAGTGGGAAACCATGGACGACCTCAAGGCCCACGGCGCGTCGGAGCACATGAAGGCCTATGCGGCCAAGAACAAGGACCTGCTCGCCAATCGCGCCGTCCACGTCCTGCAGAACGCTTGATCCCCGTCACTGAAACGGACGTCGCCGCGTACGAACGCGACGGCGTCGTCTGCCTGCGCGGCGCCTTCGATGCCGTTTGGGTCGGAATCCTGTGCGAGGCGGTCGAGCGCGACCTCCTCAAGCCGGGGCCGCATGCGACCAACTTCGCGGAAGGCAGCACGTCGGGCAAATTCTTCGGCGACATGTTCATGTGGCGGCGGGACAACGATTTCCGCCTCGCCGCCCTCACGTCGCCGGCCGGTGAAATCGCCGCCGCGCTGATGCGCTCCGAGAGGGTCGATTTCTTCTACGATCAGCTCTTCGTGAAGGAGCCCGGCACGTCGCATCCAACGCCGTGGCACCAGGACCAGCCTTATTGGCCGGTCACGGGCCGCCAGATCACCTCGGTCTGGATCGCCCTCGACGATATCGATCTCGGCAATGGCGCGGTCGAGTTCATCGCCGGATCCCATCGCTGGGGCATCAACTATCGGCCGACGCCGTTTCGCAAGGGACACGAGGCCAAGTTCACATCGAGCGATCTCGTCGAGATCCCCGACATCGACGCCGAGCGTGGCAAGTACGACATCCGGTCGTGGACGATGGAGCCCGGCGACTGCCTGGTGTTCCACGCCATGATCGTGCACGGCGCGCCGGGCAACGACACGCCGGGCGCGCGCCGCCGCGGCCTGTCGCTGCGCTATACCGGTGACGATGCCCGCTACGACCCGCGCCCGGGCACTTTCCAGTTTCCCCACATACCCGACCTCGCCGCCGGCGCCCCGATGACCTGCGACCTCTTCCCGAAAGTCTGGCCGCGGCGGTAGGGTCTTAAGGAATCTTCCGTCGTCTCGACCGGAGCGCCACAGGCGCGAAGTGGAGAGATCTTGCATCCACGATTTGCCGGCCTGTGGTGGGGAGAAGGCCTCTCCACTTCGCCGCGCTATGCGCGGCTGCGGTCGAGGCGACGGACTTTGTTTTCAATTCGATTCCCGAGGGCAGGTTCAATGGAAGAGCGCGGCGTCGATCAGGTCACCGAGGTCACCAACACCTCCTGGTTCGCCCGCCTCGGGCAGGCGATCGTCGGTGTCCTCATGGGCCTCGTCTTCGTCGTCGTGTCGATCGGTGTGCTGTTCTGGAACGAAGGCCGTGCGATCCGGACCGCGCAGGGCCTGGCCGAGGGCGCCGGCATCGTGCGGAGCGTATCGGCCGACAGGGTCGATCCCTCGAACGACGGCCGGCTGATCCATGTGACCGGCATGCTCTCGACGGCCGGCGCCGTGTCCGATCCCGACTTTGCCCTCCGGGCACAGGCCGTGCGGCTCGAACGCCATGTCGAGGTCTATCAATGGAAGGAAGAGACCCACAGCGAGACCCGCACGAAGTTCGGCGGCGGCGAGGAGCGCACCACGACCTACAAATACGTGCGCACGTGGTCGGACAAGCCGATCGACTCGGACCGGTTCAAGGAGCCGCGCGGCCATACCAATCCGGTGATAGTCTACCAGTCGCGCGACCTGCTGGGCGGCTGGGCGCCTTTGCCGTTCCTGATCCGCTGCTGCGCGGCTTCGGCGAGGCGAAGCGACTGGCAGCGACGGAGGCCCAGGCCAATGCCCTGCAGATTCGCGTCAACAAGCCGGTCGCCGTGAACGACGGCGTGCTCTATGTCGGCCGCGACCCGTCCCAGCCGGCGATCGGCGACATGCGCATCTCGTTTGCGGAAGTGCCCTTGCAGACGGCCAGCGTGGTGGCCGCCCAGGCCGGTTCAGGCTTCGCGCCCTTTCCCACGCATACCGGCACGACCGTCGAGCTGATCGCGGCCGGCGCCGTGTCGCCCAAAGTGATGTTCCAGCATGCCGAAGAAGAGAACGTCACCATGACCTGGGTGCTGCGCCTGATCGGCGTGATCTTCATGCTGATCGGATTCAATTTCGTCCTGCGCCCGCTGGCCGTTGCCGGCAGCGTCATTCCGTTGCTAGGCGACGTGATCGGCGCCGGCACGTTCCTGGTGGCGCTGGTCTGCACCGCCGCAATCGCGCCCATCGTGATCGCGTTCGGATGGCTGTGGTATCGGCCGCTCGTCGGCATCGGCGTGCTGGTTGTCGGGGCCGCCGCGACCTGGGTTCTCATGAAGCTGCTCCGCGCTCGGGCGGCTGCGAAGAAAACCGTGCCCGTCGCGTCCTGACGATCAGGCGGCGG
>CAIYWM010000666.1 GCA_903929895.1 uncultured Alphaproteobacteria bacterium | reverse complement strand
TCAGTTATTCCCATTGGCTGCGCATGTAGGGGATCGTCTTTCTGGTCAAGCTTTCAGGCAGGACCTGGAGGCCTTGCTCGTCGAGCTATTTCCTGAACGCGGCCGACACCGGCACGCTGTGCTGCTGGCGCAACTGCAGAGTGTAGTGATCCCGGTTTTCACCTTCCGGCCGCGCCCTCACGGGAATTGGTATGTATCGTTCAATCTCGGTAAACCCGACATTCGCTAACAAGCAATGTTCAAAGGAGGGGCTTACCAGTAAGCGGCTAATAGTAAGTCTTGGTGTTACGTAATAAACAGCAGCCGCGCAGGACCTTGCCGTTGGTGCCAGGCGTCAGGAACTGCCTACTCGCGGGCGGGCGCCGCTCGGGCTGGCAGCAATCGCAAACTTGGGAGCGCGCGCATGTACGACATGATTTTGAGGAACGGGACGGTTGTCGACGGCAATGGCGGCGAGCCTTTCGTCGCCGACGTGGCGATCTCCGCTGGCCGGATTGCGGCGATCGGCAACGATCTCGGCCCGGCCAGGGAAAGCTACGACGCCACCGGCAAGCTGGTCACCCCCGGCTTCGTCGATCCGCATACCCATTATGATGGACAGGTCACCTGGGATCGCGACGTGATGCCAAGCTCGCAGCACGGCGTTACCACGATCGTGATAGGCTCCTGCGGGATCGGCTTCGCGCCGGTGCGCAAGGGCACGGAGGACTGGCTCATTACACTGACGGAGGGTGTCGAGGACATCCCCGGCACCGCGCTCCACGTCGGCATTCCCTGGGGTTGGGAGAGCTTCCCGGACTATCTGGACGAGCTCAGTCGGCGCGAGTTCAAGGTCGACGTTGCGGCACACGTGCCGCACAGCGCCGTCCGTGCCTACGTGCTTGGCAAGCGAGCAGAGACAGACGAGCCGGCGACGCGCGCCGAGCTCGACGATATGGCGGATATCGTCCGCTCGTCGATCAGGGCGGGGGCTGTCGGTTTCGCCACCTCACGCGTCACCATGCACCGTGGTTCGGACGGCGGCATGCTGCCAGGCACTACCGCCGCCGAGGAGGAACTGGAGGCGCTCACCGGCGCGATGGCGGAGGCGGGCGGCGGCGTGCTGCAGTTGATCCCCTCCGGCATTACCGGCGGCATTGAGGGCGAGGAGGGCGAGCAGACGTTGGCCGGCATCGGCCACCTCAAGGACAGGTTCTCGCTCTCGGCCGAGATCCAGATGATGCGCCGCCTAAATGTCAAGACCGGCCAGCCCGTCACCTTCAGCTTCGCGGAGAGCATCGCGCTCGGCGACAGGGAATATGAGCGCGCGCAGGGCATAATCGCTGAATCGGCAGCCGCCGGCGAGCGCGTTTACCCGCAATATTCGCCCCGGCCGACCGGCGGCCTCATCACGCTGGACGGCTACCACCCGTTCACGCGGCGGCCGGGCTACATGGCGATCGCGGATCTGCCGCTCAAAGAGCGTGCCCGGCGGATGGCTGATCCCACGGTGAAGTTGGTAATCCTGAGCGAGGCCGACGACGTGCCTGAAACAGAGGACCCGTTCAAGCACATCTTTGCAACGCTGCAAGCGAACATGAGCGCGATCTACAGCCTCAACGACATCAACTACGAGCCGGATCTCGACCAGTCGATGGGAGCGCAGGGGCGTGCCCAGGGCAAGGATCCACTGGAGATCTGCTACGACGCGCTGATCGCGGACGAAGGCGACGGTGTGCTGATCTGGTTCTCGACCGGCTACATCGAAGGCGATCTACGGAGGAAGGAGGCGTGCATCGCCAATCCGCACTACATCATGGGTGTGGGCGACGGTGGTGCGCACGTGCAGTTCATCTGCGACGCGAGCTTCCCCACCTTCCTGCTCTCCTACTGGGGCCGGGATCGCCGGAAGGGGCGCGTATTCCCGGTGCAGGCGCTGGTGCGCAAGCTAACGCGCGATCCCGCGGACCTCTACGGCCTCGCCGATCGCGGCGTGCTCGAGGTCGGCAGGCGGGCAGACGTCAACGTGATCGACTTCGATCGGCTGGCGATCGGCAAGCCGTACCTCGTCGAGGATCTTCCGACCAATGCCAAGCGCTATCTGCAGGCCGGGACCGGCTACGCCCTGACCATCGTCAACGGCATGGTCACGCGGCGCGATGACGACCCGACCGGCAGCTATCCCGGTCGGCTCGTTCGCCGAGTGCACGATCACGTAGAGGCGTAGCGTAAGCCCGACGCGCTTGTCGTGCCGACAATGGGAACCAGCGAGGCCGCCACATGGCAGCTTGATAGATATCATAAGCAAATATACAGTTAGCTAGATGGCGTTAAAACAATGGCGCCTCCAGATTGTTGGGTGCAGCAGCGGGTTTAATATACGCCGGGGTTCAACATTTGGTTTTTGAGAGTGTAGGTGAGTGATTATGGCTTTAGTTGGCGATAATATTCGTTGTGGCCAAATTTCCTATCAAATCTATCGAGTTTTCTTCGGTAGCGGCCGTTGACATACATTTGCGATCCGGATCAGGGCATTTCGGGCCGTGTGATGCCGATCGACCCGGATTTCAGGGCCATCCT
>CAIYWM010000665.1 GCA_903929895.1 uncultured Alphaproteobacteria bacterium | reverse complement strand
CGCCCCCATTAGCGCGACGGCCAGCACGATCGACCAGCGAGGCCAGCGGCCTTCCTCGATCCCGCCGATCAGCACCGGTACGCCCAGCAGCAGGCATCCTGCCGCGCCATTGGGATGGCCAAACGGTCCGGAGGCTCGATAGACGAAGTCGTAGATGTCCTTACCGTTATAAATGGCGAGGTTGACCAGTTCCTCGATTGGCATGTCGGTCGGCGAGAACGAAAGGGAATCGATCAGGACCTGCGCCAGCGACAGCATCACGCCGACCAGAAGGCCGCACATGAAGCGCCATCGGCGCCGCGGTTCGTGGACCATCGAGGCGATCACGTACGCGGACAATCCGCACAGGATCCATCGTATTAGCAGGCGTTGCACTGGTGGATCCGGGTCGCCGCTTAGCTCATAGAGCTCCATGAACACCCAGGGCAGCGTCATCGCCCACACGGCCACGCTTACGCGGAACGAGTGATGGAGGTCGGCCACCTTCAGGATCGCCACCAGAATTACACCGGCGCAGGCTAGGTTCAGCAGGTCCGTCAGGCGCGGCCAGGAACCTCCGGAGAAGCCGGGCATCGGACTGGGTGACGCGGCTGCTACTCCGAAGAGAAACGCGCCCCATAGAACCAGTCGCGAGCTTTCGTAGTTTACTTGGCGTATCGGCATCCCGGTGCCTACGCGCCCGGGCCGGCGACGGCTTGCGTGCGGACCGTCTCGATATGGCCGGGATAGAACTTGGCATGCAGGCGCATGTCGACCTGATTGAGGACGACGCCCGCAATGTTGCTGTTGTAGTGAGAGAGCTCGTCCATTTGCTCTCGGACGAGCCGCCATGGCGTCTTGTTCCATCGGACGACGAACAGGCACGCGTCCGCCAGTTGAGCGAGGAAGCTCGTGTCTGAGACTAACGAGGTCGGCGCGGAATCTAGAATGACCAGGTCATAGTCTTTCCGAAGCTGGACGATCAGGTCGCCCATCTCGGGCAGATACAGAAGGTTGGCGGCATTCGGTGCGAACTGCCCGCCCGTTATGAAGTCGAGACTGGACAGGGGATCGCGCTGGATTACCTGCACCGGGGCCAGTCGATTCTGAAGGAGGTCTGTGAGGCCTGGCTTCGCCGGGCTTCCGAACGCGGCATGGACAGACGGCCGGCGGAGATCGCAGTCGACGAGAATCGCGCGGCGGCCGGACAGGGCACCGAGCCGGGCGAGAGATATCGCAATAGATGTGCGGCCTTCGCGCGGCTCTGCCGACGCGATCAGGATGGTTCGACCCTCGTCGCGTACGGGCAGGAACTGCGAGAGGGTCGTGCGTATCGACTCTGTGAAGGACGACATCGGATGATCGATCACTTCGGTGAGTAGGTTCTGATTGTCGAGTTTCGGAACGACGCCCAGGGACCGCGCGGTGAGGAGTGGCAGCACCTCTTGGGAATTGCGGATCGTCTTGGGTGTCCGCTCGAGCATTAGGGCAACGCTGGAGGACAGGCCGATCGACACCATGAACGCGAGGCCGAGGAATGGCAGCATGGGCGGGAACGACGGCTCGGTCGGAATGTCGGCCTTCGTGAGGATGTAGGAATCGGCAATCTGCAGCGCGCGTTGCGACGTGAGCTGGTTGTATTGCGTTAGAAACGTACTGAGGATGCTTCGATCGACTTCCGCTTCCTGCTCAAGCGCGGCGAGCGCGACGCGCGCGGTGCCGGCCTGTTGTATCTGCATCTTCAGGTCGTCGACCGTCTGCGCGAGTCCCTTCTCGCGCTCAGTCAGTACAATGACGTCGCTCGCGACCGAGCGCATGATGCTGTCCTGCTCGCGGACCAGTCGACCTTCAGCGTCCGCGATGCCCGACTCCACCTGCTTGAGGGGCGGGTAGGAACGGCCGAAGCTCGAGATCAGCTGGGCGCGATTTTCCTTCAACAACGAGATCTGATGCTGCAACTGCTGGATGGCCGGACTGGCCAGCACGTCGGGAAAGGCTTTGGGATTTGCCCGGATTTCGGCGAGACGCGCATTGCCCTCCTGCCGCTTGGCCCGCACCGCGATGAGGTCGGCGTTCGCCTGGCTCAGTTCCTGCGTGTTCAGCAGGGCTTCGCGGCCTTGAACGATGCTTTGCTGGAGCTTTGCCGAGTTTCGGTACCGTTCGACGGCGTCGTTTGCGTCGCGAACCTGCACCTGTAGCCTTTGGAGCTCGATTTTTAGGAAGTCACCGACCTTCGTTGGCACGGCCACGCGATTTTCCATTTGCTTTCGCAGATAGAGCGTCACGAGCTGGTTCAGTATCTTGCTCGACAACTCCGGACTCTCAGAGGTGAAGGTCGCCCGCAGCACCTGAGACCGGCCGATCGGTTTCACCTGCAGTCTCTTCTGAAAGAGTTCCGTCGCAGTGTTGAGCGCCGGGTCGCCGGCGGTCTCGCGTCGCGCCGGAAGGAGATTTTCCACAAAAGTGACGACCGCCGCCTTGGCGACTTTGAGCTGCGAGCGCAGCGACCCGTCATCCACGATCAGCTTCGGATTAAATTCGGGATTGTTGAGGAGGTCGAGGTCCAGAATCACTGTCTGGACCAGAGTTCGGGAGCGCAGCGCCTCGGCTTCCGTGAGGACAGCCTGCGAATCGGTAGGGATTCGAGACAGGACGGCCGCCAGATCAACGCCTTGAGGGCGCTGCTCGACAACGATCTCGGCCTCCGTCGTGTACCAT
>CAIYWM010000664.1 GCA_903929895.1 uncultured Alphaproteobacteria bacterium | reverse complement strand
GGCAGCGTTGGCTGTCGGCAGCACTGGCATCGCCTCGGCGCAGACAGCCGCGCCGGCCCAGCTCGATACCAAGAAGTTCAACGTGATCGGCACGTGGAACTTCCTCAACATCAACAAGAAGGTCGAACAGCCGTTCTGGAGCGAGCAGCTTGGCACGGCTTCGGGCGGCAAGCTGACCGGCAACATCAAGTCGATCACCGAGCTCAACCTCAAGGGCACCGAGGTGCTGCGCCTGCTGAAGTCCGGCGTCTATGACGTGGCGCATGCGCTGCCGATCTACGTCGACGACGGCGCCGCCATCTTCGAGGGCTCGGACCTGTCGGGCGTGGCGACCAGCGTGGCCCAGCAGCGCGAGATCCTGAACGCCTGGATGCCCGAGATGCAGAAGGTGATGCGCGACAAGTTCGGCTCGATGATCGTGTCGACCTTCGCCTTCCCGCAGCAGGTGTTCTTCTGCCGGGACGAGATTTCCAGCCTGGCCGACATCAAGGGCAAGAAGGTGCGCGTGCAGGGCGTCTCCCAGTCCGACCTGGTCAAGGCGCTGGGCGGCGCCGCGGTCACCATCCCGTTCGGCGAGGTCGTGCCGGCGCTCGAGAAGGGCGTCGTCGACTGCGGCATCACCGGCACGCTGCCGGGATACCAGGCGAAGTGGCCGGAAGTGGTGAAGACCGTCGTCGACGTGTCGCTGGGCTACACGGCGGGCTTCGTGTCGGTGAACCTGGCCAGCTGGAACAAGCTCTCCAAGCCGACCCAGGAATTCATGACGGGGCAGTTCAAGAAGCTCGAAGAGGCGGCCTGGGCCAGCGTCGAGTCCGACACCAAGGAAGGCATCGCCTGCGACACCGGCAACGGCCCGTGCTCGGTCGGACCGCCGGCCAAGCTGAAGCTGGTGATGCCGACCGACGCCGACCGCGCCCTGGTCAAGAAGGCACTGAACGACGTCGTGCTGCCCGAGTGGGCCAAGCGCTGCGGCGCGGAGTGCGCGGCCAAGTGGACCGAGATGGTCGGCAAGCGCTACGGCCTCGTCGCCAAGGCGAACTGAGCTTCGCCTCGCGGCGGCCCTTCGGGGGAGGGGGACACATGGAACGTCTGTGGCGCGGCGCATCGGTCGCCGCCCTCTGGGGAGCATGGGCCGGTGGCGCCATGATCCTGCTGGCGGCCGTCGTCGTCACGGTCGAGGTGATCAGCCGCAAGCTGCTCGCCTTCACCTTCTCCGGCTCCGACGAGATCGCCGCCTATCTCTTCGCGGTCGGCACCTCGTGGTCGCTGGCGCACGTGCTGGTGACGCGCGGCCATGTCCGCATCGACGTGCTCTATGGCCAGCTCGGGGCGCGCGCCCGGGCGGTGTTCGACCTGCTGGCGATCGTGGGCCTCGCGATCCTCGTCCTGGCCATCGTCGACCGCGCCGGCGAGATCTTCCTCGACAACCTGACCGGCGGAAACCGCTCCAACACGCCGCTGCGCATTCCGCTCGCCTGGCCGCAGGCGCCGTGGTTCGCGGGCTTCGTGCTGTTCCTCGCCGTCACCGTGATCGCCTTCCTGCGCAGCCTGATGGCGCTGGTGCGCGGCGACCTCGGCACCGTCTCGGCGACCATCGGCGTGCCGTCGCAGGACGAGGAAGTGAAGGGCGAGCTGGGCTCCCTGGGAATCGGATCGCCGGACACGGCAGGCAAGAGGTAGACATGCTCGGCACCGCGCTCCTTCTCCTCGTCGCCCTGCTGGCGGTCAGCGTTCCGGTCGCCGCCGTCATGGGCGTGCTGGGCCTCGCGCTCAACCAGTTCTTCTCGTCGATCCCGCTCTACCTCGCGATGGGCGACATCGTGTGGAATGCCAGCTCCGAATACATCCTGATCGCCATCCCGATGTTCGTGATGCTGGGCGAGATCCTGCTGCGCTCGGGCATCGCCCATCGCGTCTATGGCGCGATCGCCACCTGGCTCTCCTGGCTGCCGGGCGGCCTGATGCACGCCAACATCGGCACCTGCGCCATGTTCGCGGCGACCTCGGGCTCGAGCGTCGCCACCGCCGCCACGGTCGGCGTCGTCGCCCTGCCGCAGGTCAAGATCCGCGGCTATGACGAGCCGCTGTTCCTGGGCACGCTGGCGGCCGGCGGTACGCTGGGCATCCTCATTCCGCCGTCGATCAACTTCATCCTCTACGGGCTCTTGACCCAGACCTCGGTGCCGCGGCTCTACCTCGCGGGCATGATTCCGGGCCTGCTGCTGACCGGCTTCTTCATGGCCATCGTCCTGGTCTACTGCCTGGTCTCGCCGGCCAAGGGCGGCACGCCGATCGAGAGCAGCTGGCGCGACCGGCTGCGCAGCCTGAAGGACCTGGTGGCGCCGCTGTTCATCTTCGGCGTCGTCGTGGGCTCGATCTATGCCGGCTGGGCGACACCCACCGAAGCCGCGTCCATGGGTGTCTTCGCGGCGCTGGTGCTGGCCGCGTGGGAGCGCGCGCTGTCGTGGCCGATGATCAAGGCGGTGTTCGAGGGCACGATGCGGACGACGGCGATGATCATGCTGATCATCATCGCCGCGCAGTTCCTGAACTTCGTGCTGGCCAACATCGGCGTGACCGACGGCGTCGCCAAGGCGATCGAGGCGCTGGGGCTGGGCAAGGTCGGCACCATGCTGCTGCTGATCGTGTTCTATCTGATCCTCGGCTGCTTCATGGAGACGATCTCCATGATGATCCTCACGACCCCGTTCGTGTTCCCGATCGTGGTCGGCCTGGG
>CAIYWM010000663.1 GCA_903929895.1 uncultured Alphaproteobacteria bacterium | reverse complement strand
TCCGTGGCGGGCGCGAAGGAAAGGCGCGGCATCACCGGCTCCCGCTCGTCGGACAGTTCCCCCACGAAGCGGGCGAAGCTTGCCAGGGAATTCAGATAGCGCTGGATCAGGAAGAACGTGACCAGGGCGATCCCCGCCATGGCAATCAGCGCGCTGCGGCCCGGCAATTCTCCAAGGCCGTAGAGGATCGCCAGCGCACCCCACGACGGCGCCAGTGCGACGGCGTTGGCGGCCAGAGTGCGGCGAAGCGGGATCCCGTTGTCGGCCATGCGCCGACTATAGCGGCTTAACTCATCCGTGGTGCGAAGAAGCGTATGCTCGCCATGCCGAACAAGAAGCCCGCGATGTGCGCGACCCAGGCGACCGATTCGCCGCCCGCTCCCGGTGTGCCCCCGAAGATGCCGAAGAAGACGTTGAGGCCGATCCAGATGCCGGCGACCGGCAGCAGCGAGGTCAGGCTGCCGACGTAGCGCATCAGCATCAGCACAGCGCCGAAAACGCCGCTGATGGCGCCCGACGCGCCGACCACGGGATCAGGCGAATCGGGATAGACGAGGATGTGCACGAGGCCCGCGACGACGCCGCACAGGAGATAGAAGAGCACGAAGCGGCGCACGCCCAGCAGCCGCTCGACCGGCGCGCCGAAGGCCGCCAGGGTCAGCATGTTGATGCCGAGATGCATCCAGCCGCCGTGGAGGAACTGGTAGGTGACCGGCGCCACCAGCAGCGAGAAGAGATCCTGGCCGCTGTCGGTCGTGTAGGCGGCGGGCACCAGGCCGAACTGCAGGATGATCTCCTGGTCGGCCTGATCGCCGAGGAGCTGGCGCAGCAGATGGACGGCGACGTTGATGCCGATCAGCCACAGCACGGCGGGCGGCAGGTTGATGGCCCGCTCGCCCGTTCCGCGCCCGCCGGGAAGGCGGCGCTGGTCATCGTCGTCGAATGGCATGCGCCGTTCCCGTCAGGTCACGTGGGGCAGGTCAGCAGTGTCAGCTCTTCGGGCCGCTAGCTCTTGGGACCACCTTGACCCAGGGCACGCAGACGCAGCCTGAGCGCATTGAGCTTGATGAAGCCCTCGGCGTCGCGCTGATTATAGGTGCCCTGGTCGTCCTCGAAGGTGACGTGCTGCATCGAGTAGAGCGACACGGGCGACTTGCGGCCGACGACGGTCGTGTTGCCCTTGTAGAGCTTGAGCCGCACCGTGCCGGTGACGTTCTCCTGACTCTTGTCGATCAGTGCCTGCAGCATCTCGCGTTCCGGCGAGTACCAGAAGCCGTAGTAGATCAGCTCGGCATATTTCGGCATCACCTCGTCCTTGAGGTGGCCGGCGCCACGGTCGAGGGTGATCGATTCGATGCCGCGATGGGCGGCGTAGAGGATTGTGCCGCCCGGCGTCTCGTAGATGCCGCGGCTCTTCATGCCGACGAAGCGGTTCTCGACCAGGTCGAGGCGGCCGATGCCGTTGGCCTTGCCCAGCTCGTTGAGTTTCGTGAGCAGGGTCGCGGGTGACATCTTCACGCCGTCGATGGCGACGGCGTCGCCCTTCTCGAACTCGATCTCGATGTAGGTCGCCTTGTCGGGCGCGGCCTCGGGCGAGATCGTGCGCTGGTAGACCATCTCGTCGGCCTCTTCCCACGGATCTTCGAGGATCTTGCCCTCGCTGGAGGAGTGGAGAAGGTTGGCGTCGACCGAGAACGGCGCCTCGCCGCGCTTGTCCTTGGCGATGGGAATCTGATGCTCCTCGGCGAACTCAAGCAGCTTGGTGCGCGAGGTCAGCTCCCACTCGCGCCACGGCGCGATCACCTTGATGTCCGGCTTCAGCGCGTAATAGGAGAGTTCGAAGCGGACCTGGTCGTTGCCCTTGCCGGTGGCGCCGTGGCAGACGGCGTCGGCGCCGGTCTTCAGCGCAAGGTCGATCTGATGCTTGGAGATCAAGGGCCGCGCGATCGAGGTGCCGAGGAGGTACTGGCCCTCGTACAGCGCGTTGGCGCGGAACATCGGGAAGACGAAATCCTTCACGAATTCTTCGCGCACGTCCTCGATGTAGATGTTCTCGGGCTTGATCCCGAGCAGCTCGGCCTTCTTGCGGGCCGGCGACAGTTCCTCGCCCTGGCCGAGATCGGCGGTGAAGGTCACCACCTCGCAGCCATAGGCCGTCTGCAGCCACTTCAGGATGACCGAGGTGTCGAGGCCGCCCGAATAGGCCAGGACGACCTTCTTGATGTCGCCCTTCTTGTAGGGCCCGGTATAAGAAACGCTCATGCTGGCCGCTTTCGTGTCAATTCTGTAAAGGCGCGCGGAATATAGCGGTCGACCCCACCGGGGCAAGCGCGCCGCAAAGACGCTATAATCGGGGCGAGAATAGCATCCCATGGTTTCCCCCCTCGACCGCCTCTCCTACGCGGCCCGCCAGACCGCCCGCGTCGCCTGGTATGCCGGCCACTATGCCGCCGGCCGCCGCCTGATGAAGCCCATGCCCAAGCCCGATTTTGCCATCGGGCCGACCCCCGGGCGGGCCGAGCTGACTGCCGACATGCGCGCCCTGTTCCAGCGCGAATGGCGGGACGTCGCCGCCGGCCTCTTCCCGGCCCCGCGCCTGCTGGGGCCCGAACCCGCGGAGTTCCTGCGCCGCAGCCTGCTCTATTTCCGCGACCTGCCGCAGGTCGACGCCCGCCGCCACGGCCAGCTCGACGATGAAATGCCGCCCGGCACCCAGGCCGACGGCCTGCCCGACTATTACCGCCAGAACTTCCACTTCCAGAGCGACGGCTGGCTCTCGGACCATTCTGCCGCCCTGTACGACACCCAGGTCGAGGTCCTGTTCACCGGCGCCGCCGACGTGATGCGCCGGCGGGCCCTGGCGCCGATCGCGGCCTGGCTGGCGGACCGCAACCAGCGCGAGGTCCGCGCCCTCGATGTCGGCTGCGGCACCGGCCGCCTGCTCGCCGCCCTGCACGGCGCCTGGCCCGGAATGAAGCTCACCGGCATCGACCTCAGCCGGCCCTATCTCGACGAGGCGCGCCGCCTGATCGGCCGCACGGCACGGGTCAAGCTCGACGAAGCGGCGGCCGAATCGCTGCCGTTCGCCGACGCGAGCCTCGACCTGGTCGTCTCCTCGTTCCTGCTGCACGAACTGCCGAAGGAGATCCGCGCGAAGGCGATCGCCGAGATGGCCCGCGTCGTGAAGCCTGGCGGTCTCGTCGTGATCGTCGATTCGCTGCAGAAGGGCGACCGGCCGGAATGGAACGGCCTGCTCGACCTCTTCCCGCATTATTTCCACGAGCCGTATTACGCGGAATACACCGAAGGCAGCCTCGAGGACTGGTTCCGCACGGCCGGGCTTCAGCCCGTCTCGACGGAACTCGCCTTCCTGTCGAAGGTCGCATCGTTCAAACGCTAGGACGCGGGAATACAAGCGCCCAATCATATGGGGCGCAGTTCGCGCCCGCGGCAGCAACCGATCCCCAGAGGCCGAGCAAATCTCAATGTCCATCACCCTGCCGCCACTCTCGTTCGAAGAGGTCACGCAAGCCGCCGAAGACCCCTTCGCAGCGTTGAACGCGATCCTCAATGACTACAATGCCGGGCACGTCGGCACCGCGAAGCATGTCCCACTGTGGCTGTTCGCGCGCGACGCTGCAGGCAAAGTACACGGCGGCGTGCGGGGGCAGACCTATTGGTCCTGGTGCTCGATCGATGTGCTGGCTGTCGCGGAACCTTACCGCGGCCAGGGAATCGGCTCGCGCTTGCTTGTCGCGGCTGAAGAGATTGCCCGGGCACGCGGCTGCGTCGGGATTCGTCTCGACACAACGGGCTTTCAAGCTCCCGACTTCTATCGCAGGCACGGATACACCGAGTTTGGCCGTATCGATGACTATCCACCGGGCCATGCGCGGCTCTGGTTCATGAAGAGGTTCTAGCTGCACGCGCGCTGCGCGCGCTCCTCAGAGGCTGGCCGGAAATGAATGCAGCCAAAACAAGAGGCTATGAATAGCCCCAATAGCCTCACCCTGAGGAGCATCGCGCAGCGATGCGTCTCGAAGGGTGGGAACGCGCACCTTGCCTGTTGCCCATCCTTCGAGACGC
>CAIYWM010000662.1 GCA_903929895.1 uncultured Alphaproteobacteria bacterium | reverse complement strand
GCGCCGCCTTCTCGCCGGTGATCTCGGAGGGTATGGACCGCTCCGACGGCATCTACGACACCGTCGACGGCTCGCTGATCGCCCAGGGCGAACTCGGCCTGCCGGTCTTCGTCGGCACCATGCAGTTTTCCACCCGTGCCGTGATCGAGAGGGTGAAGACGCACTATGCCGGCAAGGTCGATCCAGGCGACGTGTTCATCGTCAACGACCCCTATCTCGGCGGCACGCATCTGATGGACGTGCGCTTCGTGAAGCCGTTCTTCTACAAGGGCGAGTTGTTCGCCTGGCTCGCCAATACCGGCCACTGGCCGGATGTCGGCGGCATGGTGCCGGGCGGTTTCTCCGCCAGCGCCACCGAGGTCGAGCAGGAGGGCCTGCGCCTGCCGCCCGTGAAGTTCTTCAAGAAGGGCGAGATGGACCAGGAGATCCTGTCCATCATCATGTCCAACATCCGCATCGCCGATCAGCGCATCGGCGACATCAAGGCGCAGGCCGCGGCGCTTGCCACGGGCGAGGTGCGGCTCACCGAGCTGATCGACCGCTACGGCGCCGACGTGGTGCGGGCGGCGATCGCCGAGATGCGCCACCGCGCCGAACGGCAGATGCGCGCCAAGATCGCCGACATTCCCGACGGCGTGTACGAGGGCATCTCACAGGTCGACAGCGACGGCGTCGTGGACGAGCCGCTCACGATCAGAATGAAGATTACGAAGAAGGGCGACGAGCTCGCCTTCGACATGACCGGATCGAGCCCGCCCTGCCGCGGTCCGATGAACAGCGTGATCGCCACCACCAAGTCGGCGATCTATCTCGCGGTGAAGCACGTCTTTCCCGACGTGCCGATCAATGCCGGCACCTTCGAGCCGCTGCGCATCGTCGAGCCCGAGGGCACCTTCCTGTATGCGAGGTATCCGCGTCCGGTGTCGGGCTGCGCGGCCGAGGTGAGCCAGCGCATCGCCGAGGCGGTGTTCGCGGCCCTCACCAAGGCCATTCCCGACCTGCTGTTCGCCGCGCCCGCCGGAACCTCCGGCAACCTGGGCATCGGTGGGTACGACCCGGAGCGCAAGCGTAACTACATCATGTATCTCTTCACCGGTGGCGGGTATGGCGGCTTCCACGGCGGCGATGGCTTGAGCAACGGTTGCTCGACCATCGGCATTTCCAAGATGCCGCCGGTCGAGGTGCTGGAGCAGTTCTATCCCGTGCTGTTCGAGGAATTCTCCCTACGCGAAGGCTCCGGCGGCGCCGGCGAGTTCCGCGGCGGCTTCGGGATCAACTACGCCATCAAGCTGCGGCGCGGCGAGGCCCGCGTCTCGATGGTGATGGACCATGGCCGCACTGGTCCGCAGGGCGTGCTGGGCGGCAGCGCGGGCGGCACCAATACGGTGCAGGTCGACCAGGGCGGCAAGGCCTATCACCCGCCGCACATCTCCAAGGATCAGGACATCGAGATCGGAGTCGGCGACGTGGTCCGCGTCTCGACTCCGGGCGGCGGCGGCTTCGGCGATCCCGCGAAGCGCAGCGCCGAGTCGATCGCTCGCGATGTGGCGCGTGGCTATTACAGCTCGGCGGAAGCGCGCGAGAAGTTCGGCCCGGCGCAGGCTGCCGAATGAGCGTCTATCGACGCTCGTTCCTCGCCCTGCCGGCGGCTCTGCTTGCGGCCGATGCCATGGCGCAATCGGTCTCCTGGTTTCCGGTCGAAGGGGCCGACAAGTCGTTCTTCGTCGAGATGCCCGGCGCGCCGGTCTACAAGGTACTCGATACGGTGTCGGCCGGCGGCACGCCCTTCGTCTATCACTCCTACAGTCTCGAGTATCGCCGCCTCTCGTTCGTGGCGCAGAGCGCGCTCTATCCCGCCGACGTCGACGTGCGCCAACCCAAGGTCAACCTGCAGTCCGCCCTCGACGATCGGGCACAGCGCCTGGCGGGAGCCAAGTGGACCAGCGTCGACTGGAAGACGATGCAGGGCGCGCCGGCGGTCGAATCGATCGGTCCGCTCGCGGGCGGCAACGCGCTGCGTCAGCTCGTTCTTCTGAAGGGTCGACGCTACGTCTCGCTCGGCTATCTCGCGCCGGCCGATGCGATGCGCGCGCCCGAAGCCGAGCGCTTCTTCCGTTCCCTGAGGCTTTTGTCATGACCCTTCCGCGTATCCAGATCCTGGCTCTCGGTGGCACCATTGCAACGGCGCCCGATGCGTCGGGCGCCATGCAGATGGGATTGGGCGCCGACGATCTTGTCGCCGCGGTGCCGCTGCTGGCCGGGCTCGCCGACATTCGCGCGGAGACGGTGTCGCGGGTCGGCAGCCATTCGCTGTCCTTCGACCAGATCCATGCGCTCGCGCAGAAGATCGTGAGTCTCGACGTCGACGGCGTGGTGGTGACGCAGGGCACCGACACGCTGGAGGAGACGAGCTTCCTGCTCGACCTGCTGGTCGAACGCGACATTCCGGTCATCGTGACGGCCGCGATGCGCAATCCCGCGCTCACCTCGCCGGACGGTCCGGGCAACCTGCTCGCCGCCGTGCGCGTGGCCTGCGATCCGTGGGTGAAGGCCCATGCGAAGGCGCTGGGTGTCGTCGTGGTGATGCTGGACGAAATCTACGCGGCCTCCGATGTGCTGAAGATCCATCCGACGCGGCTCAACGCTTTCGCCTCGCCGCAGACCGGCCCGCTGGCGGCGCTGGTCGAGGACAGGGTCGTGCCGCTGTCGCTGCCGGTGCGCGCGCCGATCGAAGCGGCGCGCAAGCGGTTGGGAGCGGCGGCCGAGGGGCGGGAGCAGCCGGTTGCGCTGCTGTGGCTCGGGCTCGACGAGCCGGGCTACATTCTCGAGGCGATGGTCGATCATCGCGACCAGCTCGGCTATCGCGGTGTCGTCCTGGGCGCGATGGGCGGCGGTCACGTTCCCGAACGCGTCGCCTCGCTGGTCGGACAACTGGCCGAGATCATTCCGACCGTCGTGTCGCCGCGCGCCGGCGGCGGACCGCTGCTGCGGCAGACCTATGGTGGTCCGAGTTCGGAGATCGCCCTGCGCAAGGCCGGCCTCATCTGGGGTGGTCGCCTCAGTCCGCTGAAGGCGCGCGTCCTGCTCCAGACCTGCCTGCGCGCCGGGCTCGATCGATCGGCGATTGCCGAAGTCTTCGACGTTTTCGGTTAAGAGGGCGGCTAACAGGGCTCGGCGCGGGCCTGCTTCGCCGCGGCGAAGCCGTGCATGCCCATGTGCCACTGCAGCGCGACGATCATGCCCTTTAGCGGCTGAAGCAGGCCGATCGACAGGATGATCACCATTGGCGCCCATAGGAAAGCATGGAGCCAGTAGGACGGCTGGTAGGCGATCTCGACATACATCGCCAGCGGCACGACCAGATGGCCGACCAGGAAGATCGTCAGATAGGCCGGGAAATCGTCGGCGCGATGATGGTGCAGGTCCTCGCCGCAGGCAGGGCATCGATCGGCGACCTTCACGAAAGCGCGGAACAGCTTGCCCTCGCCACAGGCCGGGCAGCGTCCGAGCATGCCCCGCAGAAGATAAAGACCGCCCTTCTCTCCCATCACGTCCTCCATCGATTGTCCGCTTGTATATCCATACGGTGAGCCATACATTCAAGGACAAGGAGCATAATTGTATGGATTGGAGCCCTACACTTGAGACTGGCAGGCCAGTCTATGAGGGCATCGTCGAGGCGCTGGAGCGGGACATCGTCTCCGGCCGCCTGCATCGCGGGCAACGCCTGCCGACCCATCGGGCCTTGGCGAATTTCCTGAACGTCGACCTGACAACAGTAACGCGCGCCTACAACGAGGCGCGCCGCCGCGGCCTGACGGATGCGCGGGTGGGGCAGGGCACTTTCGTTGCGGAAAACCGCACCCGGCCGGCCAGCCGGGCCGCCGCCGGCATCGACGTCGACCTGTCGATGAACCTGCCGCCGTCGCCCATCGAGGCCGATCTCGAAGGTCGCATCATGCGGGGGTTGGCGGCCCTGCAGCGTGACCATGGCTTCTCCGATCTCCTGAATTACCAGCAGGCGGGTGGCAGCGCGGTCGACCGCGCCATTGCGGCCGATTGGCTGCGGCGGCGCGTCCCCACGATCGAAGCGGAACGGCTCGTCATCTCTCCCGGCACCCAGAGCGCGCTGATGGCAGTGCTGCTCGCGGTGACGCGGCCGGGCGACGTCGTGCTCACCGACCGGCTCACCTATCCCGGCTTCAGGTCGGCCGCCGCATCGCTGGGCGTTCGTCTCGTCGGTGTGGCGTCGGACGGCGAGGGCATGAACCCGCAGGCGCTCGAGGAGGCCTGTCGTCTGCATGCACCCAAGGCGGTCTATCTCCTGCCGACGATTCACAATCCGACGACCACGACGATCGGTTCAGAACGTCGCGGGGAGCTTGCGGCGGCCATTCGTCGTCACGATCTGATGCTGATCGAGGACGACGCCTATGGAAGTTTCGAACCGAAGGCCCTGCCGATTTCGACGCTCATCCCCGAGCGCAGCTATCTCGCGATGACGCTGTCGAAATGCATGGCCCCGGGTTTGCGCGTCGCTCATGTGCTGGCGCCCGATCGGTCTGCCGCGTCGGGGATCGCCAATGCCTTGCGCACCGTGTCGCAGATGCCGGCACCGCTGATGGTTGCGTTGGCCTCGCGCTGGTTTGCCGACGGCAGCGCCGACGCCATCGTGTCGGCTGTCGCGGCGGAGGCTGTGGCAAGACAGGCTCTGGCGATCAAGGCGCTGTCGGGCCAGAGCTACGCCGCCAACGCCAAGGGGCTCCACGTGTGGCTGAGACTGCCGGCCACGTGGACCCGCGCGGAATTTGCGGCGCACGTCCAGCGACAGGGGCTCGCCGTGGTCACGAGCGACAGCTTCAGCGTCGATGGGGAACCGGAGCACGCGATTCGCATCGCGCTGGGCGCGGCACGCAGCCGCGCGGACCTCGTGGCGGCGCTGGACGTACTGGTCATCGCCTTGAAGTCGCCCGCTTACGCGTCGCGCATCGTCTAGGGAGAACGTGATGTTCGAGGGACTGGACGCCATCTTCCTCGCGAGACTGCAATTCGCCTTCACCGTCTCGTTCCACTTCATCTTTCCGTCCTTCTCGATCGGCCTGGCGAGCTTCCTCGCCGTGCTCGAGGGGCTGTGGCTGTGGACCGGACGACAGGTCTATCTCGACCTCTTCAAGTACTGGCTGAAGATCTTCGCGCTCGCCTTCGGCATGGGCGTCGTGTCGGGCATCGTGATGTCCTACCAGTTCGGCACCAATTGGTCGGTCTTCTCCGACAAGGCAGGTCCGGTGATCGGCCCGCTCATGGCCTACGAGGTGCTGACGGCGTTCTTCCTCGAGGCGGGCTTCCTCGGCGTCATGCTGTTCGGCATGAACCGCGTGGGCAAGGGACTGCATTTCGCGGCAACCCTCGCCGTCGCGGTCGGGACCTTCTTCTCGGCCTTCTGGATCCTCTCCGCCAACAGCTGGATGCAGACGCCGGCCGGCTACGCGATCAATGCGGGCGGCCAGTTCGTGCCGGCTGACTGGTGGGCAATCATCTTCAACCCGTCCTTTCCGTACCGCCTCGTGCATACGGTGTTCGGTGCCTATCTGACGACGGCGCTGGTCGTGGGTGCCGTCGGCGCGTGGCATCTGCTGCGTGCCAAGCCTGCGGAAAAGGGCGGGAACGAGGGCGCGCGCGTCATGTTCTCGATGGCGATGGGCATGATCACCGTCGTGGCGCCGCTGCAGATATTCGCCGGCGACCAGCACGGGCTGAACACGCTGGAGCACCAGCCCGTCAAGGTCATGGCCATGGAAGGCCACTTCAAGAGCTATCCCGACGGTGCGCCGCTGGTGCTGTTCGGCTGGCCCGACGAGGCCACGGGCAAGAACCTGTTCGCCGTCGAGATTCCCAAGGCCTCGTCGCTGATCCTGAAGCATTCGTGGGACGCGCCGCTGAAGGGTCTCGACACGGTCGACCGCAAGGACTGGCCGCCGGTGCCCGTCGTGTTCTGGGCCTTCCGGATCATGGTCGGAATGGGCATGTTGATGCTGTTGCTGGCGGCCTTCAGCCTGCTCGCGCGCGTGCGCAGGCGCCTCTATGACTGGCCGCTGCTGCATCGCTTCGCGCTGGCGATGGGGCCGGCGGGCTTCGTCGCCGTCATCGCCGGCTGGGTGACGACCGAGGTCGGTCGTCAGCCCTATACGGTATACGGCCTGCTGCGAACGGTTGATTCGGCGTCCGCGCTCGATGCGCCGGCCGTCGGGGCGTCGCTCCTTGCCTTCGTCGTCGTCTACTTCTTCGCCTTTGGCGCCGGCACCTATTACATCCTGAAGCTCATGTCTCATCCGCCGCATCGCGGCGAGGAGGGGCCGCGGCGCGACCAGCCGGTGCGGGCCGCGGGCATCACGCCCGCCCCGGCGGTGGCCGAGTCGCTCGCGACCGGCAAGGAGGCCTGATCATGCCGTTCGACCTGCCGATGTTCTTCGCCTTCATCATCGCCTTCGCCATCCTGGCCTATGTCGTCATGGACGGGTTCGACCTCGGCGTCGGCATCCTGTTTCCGTTCCTGCCGGTCGGCCGCGAGCGCGACAGCGCGATCAACTCGGTGGCGCCGGTCTGGGACGGCAACGAGACATGGCTGGTGATGGGCGGAGGCGGCCTGCTGGCGGCCTTCAGCCTGCTCGCGCGCGTGCGCTGGCGCCTCTATGACTGGCCGCTGCTGCATCGCTTCGCGCTGGCGATGGGGCCGGCGGGCTTCGTCGCCGTCATCGCCGGCTGGGTGACGACCGAGGTCGGT